>JABSSP010000156.1 GCA_013213985.1 Candidatus Babelota bacterium
CAAGTCTACACCACCTCATAAATTTTCCGTGAACCGTACTGGAACAACCATATTTTTCAGGAAGATTGTGCCATTGAATACCTGTTTTCAAAACAAAAATTATTCCATTAAACGCTTTTTTATTATCAAATTCAGGTCTGCCAACCCTGTTTTTATTTTTCGAAAGCAATTTTTCTATTTCATTCCACAAATCATTTGATATACTTTTCATCAAAAAAAGGGCTTTTCTCACTCAATTAATTTTCGGATAAGCTCTAAGAAAAAGAAAAATAATAGATTACACACAAAAAACGATATCAGACGATTCAGACGGCGTTCATATAACTTCACCACGAAGAAAGAAAAAGACACGATTGATACGTCCACCAAAAAAACAAAAAAAAGAGAAAAACTGAGCCAGCAACCCTTTGCCAATGGAACAATTGCAACAAACAATTTGGCACCAATAAACAACTTTGTTTACATTTAGCAGAAGACCACTCTATTAGAGCAGAAGAGCCATGTCAATGGAACGGATGCAATAAAATTTTTAAGGGTAATTCGAGCATGACCAATCACTTGCGTGTCCACACTGGTGAAAGACCTTACAGGTGCGAATTATGTAATTTTTCAGCTAAGCAGACCGGTGGCCTGTATTATCATCTGAACAAAAGCGCAGAACATAAACTAAACTTTGATGTACTATCTGCTAAAGAGCAAGCAATTTTTGTTGCAAGTTTGCAAAAAATGCCTACACCCACCACACAAAAACGACCAAAGAAAAAAAGAAAATGAAAATAAACTAAAGCCTTAATTGCATAGCATTTTAGGGTTTTTTGTAGTATAATTATTGATACATTTGACAGTTCGCACCCCACACGCTGCGCACGAGACGGATTGCTTTTTACTAAACAAGGGTTTCAAAAAATTGTACATGTAAGTAACAAAGAACGTTTTAAACCAATTGATAAAACGTGCACGTGCATGACGTGTCAAAATTATACCATCTCTTATTTGCATCATTTGTTTAAAGCAAAAGAAATGGTCGGCTCTACCTTAGCAACTATTCACAATCTTCATTTTATGGTTGAATTAATGACAAACTATCGATTAAAAATTTTAAATGATGAACTATGATAAAAAAAATAATATCTCGACAAAATGAAGCCGTTAAAAAAGTTTTTTCTTTACAAAGCAGTAAAGGACGCAAAAAAGCTGGTCACTTTATTGCACAAGGTGTACGAACCTGTGCAACATTACTGCAATCAGTAAAATTAATTCAGCTCTATGTAACAGAAGATATGCTCCACGAAGGACAAACATTGTTAGATACTGCGTCATTATCTGAAGATAATTTACTGACATACGTAAGTAATCCTATAATGGAAAAAATAAGCACAACAAAAAGCTCTAGTGGCATTGTAGGCGTATTTAAAAAACCAAAAACAGAAACCCAAGAACTTGGTAACGGTCTGGTCCTTGCACGCATTAGTGATCCAGGAAACATGGGAACTTTAATCAGAACATGCGCAGTAATGAACGGAAAAAGCGTTGTTGTTATTGAAGGTTGTGATCCATGGAGTCCTAAAGTGGTTCAAGCAACTGCTGGAACAATTGGTGCCGTTACAGTGCACGAATTAAGTTGGGATGAACTGCTTGCAAAAAAAGGTGATTCACAATTGAACGCCCTTGTTGTTAAAGGCGGTGAAAAACCTGAAACTATGAGTGAAAAAAATAATTTGTTAGTTATAGGCAATGAATCGCATGGCATTCCAACTAAATGGGTTGATCAATGCGATGCAAAAATAACCTTATCCATGCCAGGAAAAACTGAAAGTTTAAATGCCGCTGTTGCAGGATCAATTGTACTTTACCTTGCATTCGCAGAGTAAATCAGTTTTTTTATATTTCACAAAGAAGCAAAAAGACTGCATAGTACTTAGTGAAACATTCACTAATTCATTAGATCAAAAAAATTGGAAAACATATAATGTCTAAACATAAATTATCCTTAGGCACCGCAATACTAGTCAACGTCAACATTATGATGGGTGCAGGACTTTTTCTTAACACCGTAGTACTTTCACAACGCGCTGGTATGCTCGGATGCTTTTCGTACATTCTTATAGGGCTTTTATTGTTGCCACTCATTGCATCTATTACAACATTAATTTCAATGCATCCTGACGGCGGATTTTATACCTTTGGGGCAAAAGAAATAAATCCTTTTGCCGGTTTTTTTAGTTCATGGAGTTATTTTGTTGGTAAATTAGCTTCTGCAACATTAATGATTCACACGTCAGTTTTACTAGTGCAACAAATTTTACCGGTATTACAAAACATAAGCCCCTTTGCTTTAGACCTTTTAATCATTGGTGCATTTGTTTTATTAAACATGCTTAACACCCAAACCGGTGCATCAATTCAACGTTGGTTCATGGGACTTAAACTCATCCCAATATTTTTTACAATTTTTGCAGGATTATTTTTAATAAGTGGATCAAATTTTACCAGTATTAATTATATCTGGGAAGGTATTCCTTCAACTATAGCTTTAGCTTTATTTGCTACAACTGGCTTTGAAGCAACCTGTTCATTAAGCAGTCAAATTAAAAATGCAGCTAAAAATGGCCGGCGCGCAATTTTTATTTCTTACGGAATTGTTATTTTAACTGCAACCTTATTTCAGTTTATGTTGTACGCAAGTGTTGGTTCACAGTTAGCAACCCAGGCAACTTATTTGGAAACCTTTCCAACACTGTTAGCAAAACTTTTTCCAACCTTTCCGTTACTTGCAAAAAAAATTGAAATTTTATTGTATCTTGCAATTGCATCGTCAGCACTTGGTGGTGCGTATGGCATTATGTACAGCAATACCTGGAATCTTTACACCCTTGCACAAAATAAACATCTTATTAAGTCTTCTTATTTTGAAAAATTGAATAAGTATTTTATTCCTTTTGCATGCGTTATTGCGGAAGGTTTTGTTTGTGTTCTTTATTTACTTATAGCGCGCGCTGATCAACTTTCTTTACAACAAATTGGGGCACTTGGGTGCGTGATCGCGTACACTGTGAGTGTTTTATCACTCTTAACTGCTAAAATTAAAAATAAGAAAACACCAGTTAGATGGTGGATTCCGATTCTGGGAATTCTAAATTGCGCATTCTTAATTGGATTTTGCATCTATAACTTTACTCTCTCAGGAATAACCCCTCTATACTCCTTTTTTGCCCTTCTGCTGTTCGGTGTAGCCATCTATTTCTACTCAAAACTATCAAATCAGAACAATCAGGAAAAAATCCACCAATAAACCCTTCCAATCGATCAATTCGAGAACCAATTGACTTTGAGAGCCCATGATTTAAACTTAGTAATAACTAGAGAAATTCTCTAAACACGTATGTGATACTCATAACGGAGGTTTTTACCATGAAAGAAATTACTATGAAAATAAAAAATCTTATGATTGGACTATTAGTTTTAGGTGGATTGGCATTTGCTCCAGCTTGTGCAACGAGCAGAACAGAGCAAGCGCAATACGTAAAAACACTGACAACCAAAATAAGCACTATCATAGATGATATCGGTCATCGAACAAAACTGTTGTTTGATAAAAATCATAAAGAGAAAGTCGTATACCATATTAAACATGATAAAAAAATACTTAACGAAATATGGAACGACGTCATTGTTCCTCATCAAAAACAAATAAGGGCTTATGCAACAGATGCTCAATCAAAAATGTACTACCAAGCGTTGGTAATTGTTAATCACATTTTGAATACTTTGTATGAAGAAATGACTAAGCTTAACAATGTCATATCAGACAAAAAAAACTGGAAAAATAAAAAGGGCAAAATTACCGGTAAATCGCTTACTCAAGCCATTGAAAAACAGATCAATAAATCGGTCAAAAAGTACGCCAATCTTAATGACCTACTCATACAGCTGGAAAATAAATTACTTGATCTTAAATTCAACGATACAGCTGAACTTATCAGTGAAATTATTGCACAATTGAGTGACGCTAAATCTATCTTTACTCAATCAAGCTCAGGAAACGAAGCTGCAATAGCAAAAGCTGTCGTGATCCTTGGCAAAAAAATGAGATAACTATCGGGGAAACTGGAGGTTAACTGATTTTTACCTTGTGAAAAAGAACATAAAAAAAGGGCTTTCCTATTCGGGAAGGCCCCTTTTTTATTGCTCTCTTTTGTTAAAATAGCGTTAAAATCATCCATTCCGCCCCATTTTACAGGCCTTTTAAGCCTTCAAATTTGCCCCTATCGCCAAATTTTAGTAAAATAGTGTAAGATTATTCATCATGGTAATTTTATTATTGCTTATCGGCCAATATTATGGTCGATCGCAACTACCACTGAAATATACGGGGATTATGGGTAATTTAGGAAATAAACCAAAAATACAGTTTGATGTCATCGTTGTTGGTGGTGGGCATGCAGGAATTGAAGCAGCTTATGCATCTGCTCGTATGGGGTCAAAAACTGCCCTCATCACTCTGGACCTCGATAAAATAGGTCTTATGCCCTGCAACCCTTCAGTTGGCGGTGTCGGCAAAGGACATATCGTATATGAAGTGAGCGCAATGGGTGGCCTGATGCCTCAACTCTGTACACAAACCTATGTACAAGCACGCATGCTTAATACACGCAAAGGACCTGCCGTACAGGGGCTTCGTTTGCAAATCGACAAATACGCCTACAATAAACTCAGTAAAAAAATGTTAGAAAAAACGGACAACCTTACTCTGGTTGCCGGCATGGTCGATGAAGTACTTTTGGACTCAAACAATACCGTAACTGCTATCAAAACAAATTCAAATGAAATCTATCATACACGTACTGTCGTTTTAACAACTGGTACTTTTTTAAATGGTAAAATTCATATCGGTGAAAAAAATCATGCTGCTGGGCGCCGAGGCGAACAAGCCGTAACAACCCTTTCTGCTTTTTTAAAAAAAATTGGTTTGCGCATGGGGCGCCTAAAAACAGGAACACCTCCTCGTTTAGCACGTGAAAGTGTAGACTTTAGCAAACTTGAATATCAAGAACCAGATTCACTTAATTACTTGTTTGAATTTTATCCACACGAAGTAAAAAATACCCATGCCTGTTATATTGCGCACACCAACGAAAAAACACACACAATCATTAAAGATAATTTACATAAATCTGCAATGTACAGCGGAAACATGAGTGGTAAAGGCCCACGCTATTGCCCATCAATTGAAGACAAAATAGCACGTTTTCCTGACAAACAATCACACCACATTTTTGTTGAACCTGAAGGCGTAGGAGTCGATGAAATTTACCCAAGTGGAATTTCAACTTCTTTACCCTTAGATGTTCAACAAAAATATATCAACAGTATTGTTGGCTTTGAAAATGCAATAATAACCAAGCCAGGATATGCGATTGAATATGATTTTGTACTGCCAGATCAATTAACTGAAACATTAGAAGTAAAAACAGTTGATGGTCTTTATTTAGCAGGACAAATTAACGGAACAACAGGCTATGAAGAAGCAGCCGGACAAGGCATTGTTGTTGGAATTAATGCAAGTTTAAAATGCAAACGTCAAGAACCGTTTATATTGGATCGTGGTGAGAGTTATATCGGTGTTATGATCAATGACCTGGTTAACTTGAGTGTTGACGAACCAAATCGAATGTTTACTTCACGCGCTGAACGCCGTTTGCGTTTACGACAAGACAATGTTTTTTTACGATTAACTGATAAAGCATATAATCTTGGACTTATTGATGAGCAAATGCACCAAGATTTTACAAAAGAAAAGATAATAATTAAAGAAACGCTTGAGCGTATTAGATCAAAATTTAGTAATTCACAAGCTTTAAAAACTTTTGATGACATTACCTGCAATGAGCAAAAATTGCGTGATTATATAGGCAAACAAGTGTCTGGCCGAGCAATTGCAGTTATTCATGCTGAAATACGATATGAGCCGTATTTACTGCGTGAAGAGCAAGAAATAAAGAAAAATAAGCAATATCAGTCCCTCGTTTTACCAAAAGACCTTCTTTACAGTGATATACAAGGACTGTCTAAAGAACTGCAGGAGAAGCTCAACAGGTATAAACCAGCCAATATTGCTCAGGCGGCCTTAATTCCAGGTATTACACCCGCTGCATTATCGCTTCTGATCTTTAAAACACGAATGCGAAGCAAAGAAAACAAACAATGAAATCAACCCAGAAAAGACCGCTATAACAGGATCAGGAGGAGGTTTTAGGGGGGCTTTTGTCCATTGTTTTAAATTCAGGTATAATTAGTAGCGCAATCTATAGTGTATAGTGTAGGTTATAAAAATAATAGGTGTGGGAGCCTGATAAAAAATACAGCTTCTACGCCTATGTGTCACATAGCACGGCACCCTGGTATCTCTAGATAAATTAGAAAAGTGTGGCTTATTATGGTTATGGGAACAAATAGGGGCCCATACATTTTATGTAGGAATTTAAAATTATGAAGAATGTATTTAAAAAATTAAACCATGCCGGACGGTATGCTCTTTTATTAGGATCTCTTTTCCTCGCAACTCCACATGCTGTACAAGCCATCAGTCCATCTCAAGCAGTAGCATTTATTAAAAACAAACTGGGCCTTACTACAAAAACAAATCTTACTCAAGACACAACCGATGATGTTAAAGAGATATGGATAGAAAATGATTTTCTAGAAGCTGTAGAAGATTTAGGCCTTCCAGAGACCATGGAACCATTGATAGAACAAATGGATATCTTCATGAACCAACAACATATTCCACTTGGTTTTTGTACGAAAATTGTAATTAAAAACGACAAATGTCGATTATCATGTTCACTTTCGGTTAAAACACTTGCTCTTATGCTCCAAGAAATAGCAAAAGTACCTGATTTAAAAAAATTGCCAGAGGCATTTAAAAAGCGTGTAGTTCAACCCAATAAATTTTTGAATTTTTTATTTCCCCATATAAAAAATTCCGATAGTTTATTTTGCACATTAGCTGATCATATAAATTCACGTATTGTGTTTAGTTATGACTTTAGTCCAGAAGAGTTAGGAGAAGATGTCAGCATTGCACTCACTATTTTGGAAAAAATGAAACAATGGCAAAAAACACCTCCTTCATATAGCAATTCTTGGAAACGCCTGCTCTTTAATCTAATCGTCAGAAGAGAAGTTAAAATCGTATTTGTCGACAACTAAACTATGCCAAAAAAAGGCAGGCTCTTATTAATCATCAAGGGAAGTTTTGAAAAATGATAATAAAAAAGTATCACTCGTAGGTATTGGTTTATTAGCAGCACTCATCATGGTCAACGTACAATCAACCCAACAACAAATTCAAAAAAAAGTTACACAACAAGAACTAAAAAAAAAGGAACTCCGCAAAAAAAAAACAAAATGTCCCAAACAAAAACAACACATTCCTCTTGAATATTCCCAGTCAGAAAAAATAAAAAGTACCCCGGTGAAGGTTGAACCTACGTCGGGGTTAAATTTTGACTCTCAGAAAAACAAAAGAATTATCACTGTCCATAACGGGATCACCAAAGATATGATTGCATATCACCGTTTTGGTAAACATGTGCCCACTTTTGAACTGACTATCAATGGTCAGAAACTCAATGAAGGTGACTCACTCAAAATAGAAACTGGTAGAAATAATGTCGACGTCCATTACAAATATTCTTTTGGCAGCTATAAAGAAGGTGAAGAAACAATTTCTTGTGCAATTGATCCAAAAAAAAACGAATGTACACTTAATTTCTTGTGGAAAAAGAAACCTCATGTTATACTTAAATAGCGAACAGCGCTATCATTTTTAAACCGAGTAACAAACAACATGCCAGGTCAACTTTTACATATTTATGGGCCACTTTTTATCAATAGCTTCGGTCTTTTTGTTGGCATAGCTCTTATAATTTTTTGCTATTTTGTAGAAAAAGAAATTGAAAAAAAACACCTTATCTCACGTAACAACTTTTCTCATCTTCTTGTTTTAAGCGTTTTTGCGGCTCTTATAGGCGGACGCACCCTTTATGTAATCAATAATTGGAATTCGATCAACAACATCTACCATTTTTTTGATATTTGGAATGGTGGCTTTTCCTTATTAGGAGCTGTTTTAGCATTGCTTATTGTTATTCCGCTTTATCTTAAAGTTAAGCGGATTACTATCCTACCCTTTCTTGATGTGCTAGCTGTTTATGTTCCCTTATTTCAATCCATTGCGCGTATTGGATGTTTTTTTGCCGGTTGCTGTTATGGCCAAGCAGTTCATTTACCGTGGAGTACTATTTATACAGAATGCACTTTTCTTGTTCCGCTTAATGTACCATTACATCCTACACAACTTTATAGTTCTCTTCTCCTTTTTATTATATTTTTATCAATGAGATACATATTTAAACATCAATATAACAAGCCAGGACAACTTATAACACTCTATCTTATTCTTATTTGTTGTGAACGAATAATGATAGATTTTCTCAGAGGCGATCGAGAGTTTTTTTCTAGTAGACAAATAACTCTTCTCTCCATTCACCAAATAGTTGCAATTATTCTTGCACTCGGTGCGAGCATAGCATTTATATATTTTGGTCGACAAAAACAAGTAACTATAAATAAAACAGTATGAATATATTTGCGCACATAAAATCAAAATTATCAATATTAGAAGTCATCAATAGTTATACAACACTTAAAAAAGCTGGTCTGTATTGGAAAGGACATTGCCCTTTTCATAGCGAAAAAACAGCTTCTTTTACGGTCAGCCCCCACAAAGATATTTTTTATTGTTTTGGCTGTCACACCAGTGGTGATCTTGTATCTTTTATTTCCCAAATTGAAAACTGCTCTCCACTAGAAGCAGCACAATTTCTTGCCGACCGTTACAATATAGAATTACCTACATCAGTCAGCTATGCACAAAATACGCAAAAAAAAAAACGTTATTTTGAAA
This sequence comes from Candidatus Babelota bacterium, assembly GCA_013213985.1. Classification (GTDB taxonomy): domain Bacteria; phylum Babelota; class Babeliae; order Babelales; family Vermiphilaceae; genus JABSSP01. Next base: position 8,972 of record JABSSP010000156.1, read on the forward strand.
TATGTACTATTGTTGCTGATTGGTGCCATAAAAAATTACTTTCTTGCCCACCAGTTTTACGTTATCTTGCATCGCGATCAATAGAAAAACCTGAGAGTGATTATTTTCATCTCGGTTATTTGCCAGGCGGGCCACAAGCGTTGCGCATTTTTATCAAACAAATGGCGCAGAACAATATTTTAGTGGAAGACCTAATTCAATCTAATATTCTCGTCAAAGGAAAGCGAACGGTCTATTCCCCTTTTGAAGAACGAATTATTTTTCCTATTCAAGATCACATCGGCCGCTATTGCGGGTTTGGAGGCCGAACGTTCAAACCTAACGATGATCGTCCAAAATATTACAATTCAAGAGAAAATGATTATTTCATAAAGGGGTCCCTCCTTTTTGGGCTTGATTTAGCTAAAAAAAGAATTCAAAAAACAGAAATAGCATTTTTAGTGGAAGGCTATACCGATTGTATTGCAATGATAAAAGCTGGATATCATAATACAATTGCTACTCTAGGAACTTCATGCACTGAAGAACATTTAAAAATACTGAGTCGATACACACAAGAGCTTATTGTGCTTTTTGATGGAGACAAAGCAGGTCAACACGCGCTCGTTCGTTTGGCCAGTCTCTGTTGGCAAGTCACCCTAGATTTGAAAGTTATACCGCTACCAACAAACGAAGATCCTGCCTCATTTTTAGAAAAAGGGGGAGATCTAGCATCATTGATCAATGACGCTCAGGATATTTTCTCGTTCTTTGTTGCTACCCTGGCAAAAGACTTTGCGACAAAACCCCTGATGGTCAAACTGAAGCAAGCCAAGAAAATGATTGATGTACTCCATAAAATAGACGATCCACTCAAACGAGACATCTTACTCCAACGAGCATCAGAGGCCATGCAGATCCCTTTTAGCTCCCTACAAGCAGCAGCAACAGCAAAAGATCGAGAAACACCAGCATCGACAGGTGATTTAATCAACAATACTGATAGAAAGGAATCAGAGGCCAATAGCACCCCAAATAACGCTTCACAAGCTGTTTTGGTCAATGATGTTTTTTGTGCTATAATGAACGATATAGCTATTTTTAATAAACATAATGTTAAGTATCTTCTTAGTTTCTTTCCACCGCAAATGCAAAAGATTTTAATGGTTCTAAACACAAAAATTGAAAAAGAACCTTCAGGGGTCAGCTTTTCACAATTTTTCGACGAGTTAGAGCTCAATGACAGGTATTATGTTAGTCAGATTTTACTCAAAGAAACAGAAAAAAAGGACGATCACGTATTCGAATACCTCATTATGCAGCTGCAAAAAAGACACTGGAAAGCTATAGCTCACGCGATAAAGAAAAAAATCGAACGTGCAAAGCAAGAAAATAATCAAGAGCATATTATTCAGCTTTTGCAAGATTTTATGGCATTGAAAAAAAAGATGGTGGGAAAAAACCTTATATGATGCAAGGGGGTCAATAAATGAAGAAACCTACTACAAAGAAAACCAAAAAAAACAAGCTCATAGAAGAGCTTCCTCAAAAAATCGCCGAGAAGATTTTACAACAAGGACAGCAAGGTGGTGGCACCCTTGTTTTCGAGGATGTAATTGAGTTGTGTACCAAAAAAAACTTCAGCGAAAATGCAACAAACCAACTACTCTTCTTGCTAGACAAAGAAGACATTGAACTCGTCCAGCAAGAAGAGGCCAATTCATCAGAACCCGAAACCACCGCAATAGCAACTACCGATGATGAAGAACCAGCTACTCATTTGAAGAAAAAAATTGCTGGGCCCATTGGTGTGGATGAAGAGGACGATGACGATGATGACAAAAAAGAACACGTCAGAAAAACTATGGGCGGTAGTTCGGCACAAATAACCGATCCAGTGAAATGTTATCTCCGTGATATCGGTAAAATTCCTCTTTTAAACAAAAAAACCGAAGCATTGATCTCGGATAAAATCGCATCAAGTAAAATCGAGTCCATAGATATCCTTTCACACTTTTCGTTAATATACAAAGAGTTTATTGTTCTTGGCGATAAGCTAGACAAAAAGACGATTTCGTTAAAAGATATCATTCAATTTTCTAAGTTTGACGAAGAAAATTTTCCCATGATTGCGCAAGAAGAAAAAACATTACTTAAGAAAATTGATAAGATAAACAAACTTATCGATAATGAAGAAAAAATTTACCAAAATAGAAATGAAATTGGTGAAACTCTTCGATCGATTAAATTTTCAAACAAGCTTATCCGTAAACTTGGCAAAAAAGTAGAACGATCTTTAAATAAAATCGAAGAAAAAGAAGATATTATAAGCAACACTGAACAACAAATTGTAAATCTCAAAAAAACCAGATCGCGAAGCAAAGAGACAAAAAATGCCATCGAAGAGTTAGAGAAAGAAGCTCAAGTTGCAAAAAAACATATTAAAAAGATTGAAGCTGAAATAGGATTAAATACCAAAGAAACACGTGGATTGTTTAAGAAGTTTCTTGCAAGCCAGAAACGGGATAAAGAGGCAAAAGATAATCTTGCACAGGCCAATCTTCGGCTTGTGGTTAATTTGGCTAAAAAATATGTTAATCGCGGGCTACACTTTCTTGATTTGATTCAAGAAGGGAACATCGGTCTCATGAAAGCCGTTGAAAAGTTTGAATTTGAACGTGGTTATAAATTTTCAACCTATGCAACATGGTGGATTAGACAAGCAATTACGCGTGCTATTGCAGACCAATCACGTACGATTCGTGTTCCGGTTCACATGGTAGAAACACTCAACAAAATAAACAAAATAAAACGTATTTTTATTCAAGAGCACGGCAGAGAACCGACCCATACAGAACTTGCAAAAGAACTTAATATTGATGAAAAGAAAATTAAAAACATCATCAAAATATCCAAAGAACCAATTTCACTTGAAACGCCTGTTGGCGACAGTGAAGATGCATTTATTAAAGACTTCATTGAAAGTGATAGCGATTTTACACCGTCAGATACTGTTGCAAATAATGATCTTAAAAAACGCGTTCGCGAAGTTCTTAAAACACTTACTCCACGCCAAGAAAAAGTCATCAAGATGCGTTTTGGTATCGACGTTGCTTCCGAGCATACGCTAGAAGAAGTTGGAAAAGACTTTTCGGTCACCCGTGAACGCATTAGACAAATTGAAGTCAAAGCCTTACGAATGTTACGGCACCCGTCGCGAAGTAAGCAATTACGAACATTCTTTGAAAAAGAATTTGATGAAAATCTAACTGATGAAAATCTAACTGATGACGAATCGTCAGAATAAAAAATGAAGCCTCGGTTTTTAAGCCGGGGCTTCATTTTTGTTCACACTCTTCTACTTCCCCCCAACAATTTATTACTCTTAATACCAGATACTAGACCGAAAAAATAAAGGGGATGAATTATATGAAGCGTACAATTACTTTTCTATTTTTATTTGTACTTTCTACCACAACAATTATGCCTGCATCTGAAAATAAAACCGGTTCCATAAACGAACAAACAGAAAACACATCACATGAATATTTAAATGATACCGATAAAGAAGTCATCAGTATTTTTTCAAAAATACTGATACACTTTGCAAGTATTATTCAGGCTCCATATAATCCCGCTGTTCTTGGCCCTAACCTTATAGGCATTGCTGCAGGCATCATCAATGTTGCAATGCAGACATTAAAAACAACAAAGAGTCCAATGAACCTAGACCAAGAAACCATAGAACAACTTCGTCTTATACAAAAACAACTACATACTCTGTGTTGTGATAATCTACAAGCTTAATAACTAAAAATATAAAAAATAGAATCATTATTATGTGCAGTTACTTTTCCATTGCAGCACTAACTTTTGTTTTTAAACTCTTTTTATGGTATTTACTAAAAGGTAAGTAGTGTTAACATCAATTAAATCTATTTCTCTAAAAGGAGATGTCATGCTTCCGCGACACGAAGGATCTCGAGATCCTGTACATTTGAACAATTCTGCGCCCCCC
>JABSSP010000157.1 GCA_013213985.1 Candidatus Babelota bacterium
ATTTTTTAACCCGTTCGCCCTGAGCTTGTCGAAGGGTTTTTGCCGAACGGAATATGATTTTAACTTAAGTCGTATTCTCTGCATCGTCTACTTACTGACGAACGATTTACGCCTAGGAACGTTGCAATTTTATTTTGAGTTTTGAGTTTTTCCCACAGCAATTTCATTATATTTTTATCACGCAGTGCATTTTTACCCAATTTACTTGCTTCTTCAAGGCCCGGGTCTGCGGCTGTGTAGGCAATCTTAGTTGATGTTTCATGTTGAATATTTTTGTCAGCTTTGGTGCGTACAATATGCTGAATTCGTTTTTTCAGATGTTTAAGACTTGTCAGTTGATCGCGTATTATTTTATTTTTTTCATGTTTTGTGAGTGTAAGTAGATTTTTAAATTCGCTATCTTTGAGCACTTCATGAGCAAATTCATCTGCAAGATTATGAAATTTTTCTTCAGAAAGTGAATCAAGTGACGACATAGAAAGGGACATCTTTTTCAATTCATCAAGCAGCTTTCTAGAAAACGTTCCTTCTTGCACCAAATGCTGAAGATTGGTGTTACTTGAACAAATGATACGTGCATTGCTGGTAATACGTTGCTCACTTTGTAAAGGGCGGAAATACCCACGTCTTATATATTCTAATAAACGTTCTTGCGCTGCATGTTCTAAGTAATTCACATTTTCAATAAAGAGCGTACCGTTGAAATTTAAGGTCTTTAAAAGTGCTGGCTTAATTGATCCTGTATTAAAAAGGTCGTTGATGCCAAACAGTTTCAAAGCAATACTATTATCGGTACATGGTTCATTCAAAGTAATAGAATGCAAATTATCACGTAGTCCAACATGATGAACAATTTCGACGGTTGAAAGTAGATCTTCTTGTGGCAATTCTAACAGAGTTGCTTTTTTGCTTAGAGCAACTTTAAGGATATCTATTTTGAAATTGAGTAATATTTCTGAAGATCCTGGCAGCAATTTATTGAGTAATTTGCCCGATTCGGTTGTTTCTAGGTAGAGTAAAAAATCCCGTCGTGATGGATCCTTGAGGCGATCCATTTTTCTTTTTATAATGTCAGAAACTTCCGGATAGTGAACTGTTACAATGACATTGTTTTGTTCGACATTGCAAACACCAGAAATTATGAGTTCTCTACCAGACTCATCTGTGGCGAATGCCGTTTTAGGCATTTTATATTTTTCTACTTTTTCTGCCACATCTTTGATTTCTTTTGTGAATGGGTGACCAACTTGTACATTCAGATTAATGCTCACCATTTCTTTTGCTGCCTGGTTTGCGCAGGTAAAGCGACGATTTTTATAAAAGAGAATTCCGATATTATTGGTACCATTGCGCAAGAAGGAGTGAATACTTTCTTTGTATTGTTTAATTTCTTGGTGCTTATCGTGTAATTCATCCTCGAGCATTTTACGCTCTTGAGCAATTGCTTCCAAACTGTTTGTTCTAATGAGATTGATCATGTTGTTCAAATAATTAGAGAAAATGAGCATTTCGTCTCGTTGTACATCGTCATACAATTCGTTTGGCAGAGAATTTTTTTCAACAGTAACGCAGGCTATGATTTTATTGTTTTGGTAGATAGGGAGAAAGATATCAGCATCAATTTCATTTAAAAAATGTATAGCTTTTGCATGTAATATGCTTTGTTGACAGTGATGATCAAACTCGATTTCGTCATATATAAAGATTTTTTCTTGCTGGAGAAATGCATGGAGAGTGTTACTATCATTTTCAATGAAGGTTACAATTTTTTTGGAAGTTAAATTTGCTTCTTTTTCGCCTTGAGCAACAGAGCTACCCGTTATTTGCATGTGTAAGTGTGTATTACCAAGAGGAACCCCAAGTGAATTTTTAAAAAAGTGTTGGGTGATATGAGTAAGCTCCTCTACAGTGCATGCTTGTACAAGTTGTTCTATGATATCGGTAAAGTCATTAATAAAGTTCAGTTTACGTTTTGATTCTACATGGCTTGTAATGTTTAAAAAACGCAATGGCAAGATTGTTTTTATGCAGTAAAAGATAGTGTAAGTTATTAAAATGGTAGAAAGGGATACAATTGCATTGTTACAGGTTACTTGTCTGAAAGCAATTAGAAATTCAAGGAGTAGAAAAGGGAGCACAAAAAAGTAAGCAAGAATGCCAATTTGCTTGCGGACTATCTTGGGTAGTTTTTGAGATGTTTTGCTTTCAAAAAAAACTGAGAACAATGGTATCAAAATCATAGGGAAGAGGTAGAGTGGTACATACCAGTGAATCATGAGCACTTCAAGGGGAGATGAGCTAAACATTACTTTTGCAAAAGCATCGTTTCGTTCTGCAATTGTTGTAAAACTTTTTCCAAAAAATGCTATATATAAAAAATAAAATTGAAATACAAATCCGAGATAAAAAAGCACGTCTTGTGCCCAAGGACGTTTATAGGTTCTACTTGTTATATTTTCTATGAGGAGTGTTAGCGATTGGTACTGCACAATAAGTAACGCAAATGCTATACGCGCAGTAAAAATAGCTAAACTATAGGGCATACTTGGTATAAAGAAAAATCTTAAATGTTTGATAATCCAAGTGGTATCACCTATGGCTGACCCAATGAGTATTCCAATGAGGAAAAGCCACGGTTTTTGTATTTTCTTATTACTTTTTAATCCTTGAAAAATTAACGAGGTTAAAAGATATATTTTAGTGAAAAAGGAAAAGGTCATTACACCGAACAGAAGTTGTTCGCTGTTGGCCATAAAAAAAAATGTTTCAAAAATTGTCATAAACTATTGATCTTCTAAAAATGAATTATTATACTACTACCTTGTAAGGCATACCAAGTTATTTGAATTTTTTCAATCATAAATCAAAGGAATAGTTATGGTGGCACTATTATGGCCGGATCACGGTTAATTATATTTATCCTTCTCAGTATACAGCAAATTTATATTTGTTGAAATGCTTAATAGGTAACAATAAAGGTAATTTTGCTCGAGCATTATCTTTATTGTTTAACATTATCATTTAGGATATTTTTTAAGATCAAAGGTTCCTTGTAATTTATTATAGGGGATTCTTGGATCTAAGAGACTATTGGGTAAATGGACAATACAGAAAAAGTAATCAAGATTATACATATTTTACAAAAAGCAACGGAAACCTTTCAGGCTCCTGCGGCAGATGTAATTGCCCGTGAGTATGATAGGGATCCGTTTCTTATTCTTATCAGTTGTTTGCTCAGTCTCCGAGCAAAAGATACGGCTTCTTTACCGGTCTCGAAAAATCTTTTTAAAGTGGCGCACACCCCACAACAGATGGTGGCATTGTCTCGTGAAGAATTAGAAAAAATCATCTATTCAATTGGTTTTTATCGTCAAAAGACAAAACAGCTTCAAGAGGTCAGCCAAGAGCTTTTAGAGCGTTTTGATGGAAAAGTTCCACACACTGAAGATGAATTGCTCTCAATAAAGGGCATAGGACGTAAGACTGCAAATTTGGTTTTAGGCGTTGCATTTGGCATTCCAGCACTGTGTGTTGATATTCATGTCCATCGTATTTCAAACAGGCTTGGTTTGGTCAAAACGAAAACACCTGAAGAAACTGAAAAAGCATTGCGAAAAATTTTGCCTAAAAAATATTGGATTGAATTCAATAAACTATTGGTGATGTGGGGACAAAACATTTGTGTTCCTGTTTCGCCGCGTTGTTCCGAATGTGCAATTTTTCCGTTGTGCAAGCAAGTTGGAGTAACGAAAAGTAGGTAAGAAAAAAGAGCGACTTTTTACTTATTTGTTTTCTTCGCTTGCTCGTTTTATCAACTCATCGATCGAAATACCAAACTCTTGCTTACCATTTAAAAATCGTAGAGTTACTGTGTTGTTTGTCATTTCTTTGTTCCCCACTACAATCATCCATGGTATTTTTTCCAATTGAGCCGCTTTTATTTGTCCGGATATTGGATCTGAACTTTCATCAAGTTCAGCTCGAATGCCCGATTCCTTTAATTTGTTATAAATGGACTGTGCATATTTTTTTTGGTCATCGGTAATTGTTAGGACTCGCACTTGTACCGGAGCAATCCAAAATGGTAAATTGCCCTTGTAATGTTCAATTAAGATACCTAAGAAACGTTCAAGGGATCCATAAAGTGCGCGGTGTATCATGACGGGACGTGCTTTGGTTCCTGCAGAAGTCACGTATTCAAGGTCAAAGTTTTCTGGTTGGAAAAAATCTAATTGAATAGTAGTTAATTGCCATTCTCGGTCCATTGAGTCTTTAATCTGAAAATCAATTTTCGGTCCGTAAAAGGCACCATCACCTTCGTTTATTGTATAATCAATGTTCGTTTTTTTCAGTGCACTTTCTAATGCCTTTGTTGCTTTGTCCCACAGTGCATCATCGCCCATTGCTTTTTCAGGTTTTGTTGAAAGTGCAACTTTTATATCCTCAAAGCCAAATTTTTTTAACAGGCGCATGGTTATTTCAATAGTTTTGAGTATTTCTTCTTTTATTTGGTCGGGAGTGCAAAAAA
>JABSSP010000158.1 GCA_013213985.1 Candidatus Babelota bacterium
CACTATAAAAATAAAAAAAGGGAAGGTCGTTAAACCTTCCCTTTTTTTATTTCGTTCTAAACTTAAATTTGTTCAGGGGGTGCAATGTATGGAGCAGATGCAATTTGTGCTGTGTGAGGATAATCTTTTCCCACATACACTTTTAATTTTTTAAGAATCTGTGCCGATAATTTATTTTTGGGTAACATACCTTTTACTGCATACTCAACCAACCTTGTAGGATGCTTTGCCATTAGCTCCTTTGCGGTTAACACTTTATAACCACCCATCCATCCAGTGTAACGGTCATAAATTTTACCCTTCCACTTATTACCGGTTAAATGGATTTTTTCAGCATTGACGACTACAACGTAATCACCTGAATCTGTATGAGGTGTATAATGCGCCCTATCTTTTCCTCGCAATGCATCTGCGATTTCAGTTGCCATTCGGCCAAGAACCTTACCACTTGCATCGATAACTCTCCAGCGAGGTTTTCGATCTTCTTTACGTAAAAAAAACGTTTTATTCATGTCCATTGGCACGTACCTTATAAAATTCAATAATTATATTTTCAACAAAAATTTCTATATAACCGAACGGAGATGCTATATCAATTAGAATAAAATAAAAAGATAGATAGGTCAAATAGGGAAAAATCAATGAAAAAGGATAATTATCTCCTTTATGCAGTTCCATAATTTCATTAATATGCTACCATATGGTTACTCGTACTTATAAAACTTCAATGAAAAGGACCCCAATGCAACCTTCATGGCTGTCACTATTACCTCCTATTATTGTTTTAATATCAGCTTTTATCACTAAGAAACTTAATCCCTCACTTTTGATTGGTCTCATAGCGGCCACATTTATTGCATCAAAATACTCTCTCCCTGATACATTACGACTAACCGCTGATCGGCTCATGACACAAATAACTGATGTCGACTATCTCTATCTTTATGGATTTTTATTGCTCATTGGTGTCATAATTCTTCTTCTTGGTAGCACAGGCGGCGCGAGTTCATTTGCACGAACAGTAGAAGGTAAAATTAAAAATCGAAAAGGTGTTGAATCTTTATCATTGTGCCTTTCTTCTCTTTTATTTATTGATGATTATTTAAGCAGCTTAACTGTTGGATACATCGTCAGACCCTTAAGCGACAAATTCAAAATACCACGAGTTAAACTTGCCTATTTAATACATTCACTCAGCGGTCCGTTAGTTATACTTGCACCAATATCAAGTTGGGTTGCAATGATTATAAGTCAACTTAATAGTTCTGGAATAGGACTTGATACAGCAGAAGGATCAAAAATTATTGCCGATCCATTTTTTGTTTATTTGCATTCGATACCCTTCATATTTTATTCGTTCCTTACGATTATGTCGATCTGGTTTATTGTTCGAAAAAGAATATCATTTGGACCTATGCACGAACACGAAATGATCGCAGAGCACAAAAATAATCTTTTTGGTGGCAAAGAAATTATTAACCAAAGATTAGCAACAAATAATCATAAACAAGGAAAATTAATTGATTTGATCCTTCCGCTCGGAATTTTAATTGGTTCAATCTTTTTAGGAATTGCATACATGGGTGGTTATTGGTTGTTCGGTGGTTCCAATACATTACTCGAAGCCTTCAAAAACAATAGCGATACATTCTTAGTACTTTTTGCTTCCGCGGTCATAACCTTAGTTTTTTCTCTTATTTTTTCTTTGGTACGAAAAAGAATTTCTATTTCAGAAGTACCAACCATAATAAAAGACGGCATCCTGCTTATGTATCCCGCGGTTTTAATGGTATTCCTCGCATCAGCACTTGGTACCGTATTACGGGAAGATTTATTTGTAGGTCAGTATCTTGCAAATCTTTTACAAGGGTTTTTAAGCACATCAATGCTTCCATGCGTTCTTTTTATTGTTGCAACAATTGTAGCAACAATAACCGGATCTTCATGGGGTACAATCGCGTTACTTTTGCCAATCGCAATACAAATGATTTTGGCTTTAATGCACGCTCAAACTCCATTGCTCCCACATGATATTGGTATTTTATACCCAGCACTTGGTGCAATATTTTCAGGTGCAGTTTGTGGAGATCATATTTCACCCGTTTCAGAAACTACTATCATGGCAGCTACAAGCTCTGGGAGTGATCCGCTTGATCATAGTTACACACAATTTTTTTATATGATTCCCGTCATTATTTCCACTGCGATTGCATTTGCAATTTCGGGATATATGTCTTCATATAGCACAACAGCTAATGTAGTAACTTCGCTTGGTGTTGCAACTATAGTTTGCCTTGGTATGATCTACATTCTACACATAATGCAAAAAGCAAAAAATAAAAAATTAGCATAAATAAAACCCCAAGGATTAAAACATGATAAACATAAAAAAAACTTTGTTATTATTAGCGCTTAATACCATTTTTATAACAGGAACTCTATCATCAAATATTGATAATTTTGTTCCAAGGGAAAATCGTTCTGGGCTTGATTTAAGCGGTAAGGCAGTTGTTTCACTAGAAGGAGATCCTAAAATTATATTTAAAGGAAAACCTCACATAAAATTAGAAACACAATTGTCTATATCACATCCCAGTGCCTACCGCGTACTTGGCCTAACGTTAGGCGTCATGGGAGGCCATTCAATAGTCAATAATAGCGATAAACAAAGCATACAAGGCATAGATGTCATTGGTCTGGGAATGGTTGTTGCGGGCATCGTACTTATTGCGTGGAGCTCCTACAATGAAAATGAAAACAAACAAGAAAAATCCGTTATTCCTGTGCAGGAATAACTATGATTAAAAAAAAATTAAATAAAAATGTACTTGTCTTGTTTTTTGGTTTTTTAATATTCACTCCCTTCACCAAGCCATACAAACATGGTGTTGAAGCTAATCTCAATGTAAAAGCAGACCCAGTTGCATTTAACGTTAGAATCGAGAGTGCAACCTACTTTAATGCTTTGTGGCTTGCAGGAGGAATTTCTGGAATTATCCTGCTCACAAAAGGGATCAATAAATATATCGAAGAATCTGAAAATAATCCCGAACACAAAAAAACAAAACTCTATAAAAGGCGTGGCATATTACAAATAGGTTTTGGTTTGCTCATAACACTTGCATGCGCTACCCTCATGGGATTTAAAAGTAAAGATTTTGTAAAACATTTTTACACTACCTATACTCAAAAAAGCTAAACTTTTAAAAGGAGTACGTAATGAATGCAGATCGTACAGCGGTTGCGCTTTTAATAATCTTTACAGTTGCTGTAAGTTCATGCTTCTGCAATGAAAAAACTAAAATAAAATTTGAACTTCAAGGTGTACCAGAAGCTCTTGATTTAGATGTTGAATTTACCGGAATTCCAAACGAAATAAATCTAGGTATCGAACTGGCAGGAATCCCACCAGAAATACATTTCAATGCAGATGTGAACGGCCTCCCCCAAGAACTTTCCATTAAATTTGGCGTAACTATTACAACTATTGTACGCTTGCTTGCGTTGTTTGGAGGCGGCAACGGCATCTACCTTATAAATAAAGGTATTGGTTCAAAAGAAAATTCACTTGTAAGAGCACTCTCAACGACACTCGCTGGCGGCGCTATGATTATTGGAAGCGTTCAAACATTATGGTGGAGTAATACATTCACAACCGACGATAAAAAGAAATCTATGCGTTAGCTTCTTCTGTTTGATCGTCTTCAAAACTTTGCTGCATCATTTGTTCAATGTCTTCAAGTTTTTTTGGTAACTGTTCACTCAAACAGACAAGACCCTTTTTGGTCATCCAATAATTGTCCTCTATCCTCACGCCAAGTTTTTCATCTGGAATATAAATGCCCGGCTCAATGGTAAACACATTACCCGCCTCAAGAGGCTTTTTATAACTTCCAACATCGTGCGTATCAATGCCAAGATAGTGTCCAAGACCGTGTATAAAATATTTCCCGTATCCACGTTCGTCTAAATATTTTTTTGCTAAATGGTGCAATGATTTATCTGATTCATCCGCATTGCAAAGCCAATAACCCGGTTTAGCAAGTGCTGCAATATATTCTTGAGTTTCTAAAACAAGATTATATATTTCTTTTTGACGTTCGGTAAAAGAACCTGACACAGGATACGTACGTGTTAAGTCACCGCAATAATAATTATCCCGCGCTCCTATATCAACGACTACTAAATCACCATCATGCAATTCACCGTCACTTTGTTGATAATGTAACACCGTACTATTTTTGCCCGCACCAACGATACTTGGAAATGCTGTGTATGCATCCGACGCAGTAAAAATATATTCGATACGCGCTTTAACTTCAGCTTCAATATTACCCGCTGCCATTGATCCTGCTGCAGCTTCGTGCCCCATGCATGTAATATCAATAGCTTTATACAATAATTCAATCTCATGCGCATCTTTTTTTCTACGCATATTTGCAGCAATATGAGAAATATCAACCGGGCGTGAAGCTAAAGCGTGTGAAGCATTTGGTGCTAAAAAGCGACTTAATAAAGAACGTTGTTCAACATATTGATCAGCATTGTCAGGATCTAAAGAAAAAAGCATACCGCCATCGTTAACAATTGCGTTTGTATATGAAATAATTTCTTTATATCTATCAAGTGGTGAAAATGGATGTATGGTAAATTTTTTAACAGGCGTACCAAGCGTTTTAACATGATCTATGCCAGCTTGTTTTGAATTTTTGGTAAGAAAATCAATATCACACAAATACCAGTCAGCACGTGACACGCTACATCCAGGAACCCACAGTGTGGTTGTTCCATCAAGTTCTATTGAAAAAGCAACTCCAGGATCTTCAATACCGGTGTAATAATAGAAAAAACTTTCTTGTCTAAAAATTCTTTGTTCATCTTCAAAATTTGCAAAAAAAATAACAATGCCTTTTTTTGCATCTTTATGTTCTTCTTTGATGCGCTTAACTAATTCTTTACGCCGATTTATAACGTAAGAAAAATTACGTATAGCAGTTGTATCAAACAACATGAATGTCCTATTGTCAAAAAGGTCTGCGTTCAGAGAGCGCTTTATACACTGTTAATCTGTCCATTGTTTCTATCGATGATCCGACCGGTATACCGCGAGCTAAACAAGAAACTATAACATCGCAATTGTGTAATTTTTTATTAATATAGGCAGAGGTTGCTTCACCTTCTGGTGTTTGATTTAATGCAAGAATAATTTCTTTAATGTCTTTTTTTTTAACGCGTTTTATCAATGCATCAATAGTTAAATCATCTGGGCCAATGCCGTCAAGCGGACAAATCACACCACCCAAAATATGATACACACCTTCAAAACCTTCAGTTCTTTCTATAGTTAAAACATCTTGCCATGTTTCAAGAATACAAATAATTGATTGGTCTCGTTTTGAAGACGTACAAAATACGCACACGCCTTCTTTTTCTCGCCAGTTAAAACAAACATCACAATGCACAATATTTTGTTTTGCTTTTTTTAACACCGCGCAAAATGCATCTACTTGTTCGTCACTGAAATGTAAAAAATATGACGCAACACGATAAATATTTTTAGACGACAGATAAGGAACTTTTTGCAAGGTTCTAATTAACTGTGCAAGTGTCGGTACATTTTTAAACATCATTATGCCAGCTTAAGTTTTGTTGAAAGAAACTTTTGAAAAAAACCAAAGAGCGTACTTACAAGTAAGTAGAGCGCTAAACCAGAAGTCATGTTCATTGCTATCGTACCGATCAGTAAACCCATACCCAACATCATATTACGCTGTTTGGGATCACCAACTAAGGCCTGTGCAATCATGCCCCCTGCCATGATAATTGGCAATACAGAATATGGATCTGGAGCAGAAAGATCTTTGATCCATAAAAACGGTGCTTGATACAATGAAAATGAATCACTTAAAATGGGCCTTAAGGCAAAAAAGACAGGAAATTGTATGAGCGCAGTCAAACAACCTGCCGCTCCTGGCACTCCATGTTTTTTTAATAATTCTTGCTG
>JABSSP010000159.1 GCA_013213985.1 Candidatus Babelota bacterium
AAGGATGAAATCTATTCGAGGTACGAGTCGGGGGAATATTCATCGAAGCAAACATATGGTAATAGAAGTTATAAATACGACAAAGTTGACATGGCTTTGTTTACATGGTTCAACCAACAATGTTCCTGACGGAATTGCAGTAAGGTCAGCAGAAATTCGCGCGCCGGTAAACGCCTTACCGATTTTTGGGCCAAAGATATTTGCAATAACCCGTGTTTCTATTGGGAGCATATTAAATTGCCCGGTAGCATTAATATCATTGCCACATGCATCAGATTCGCGATCTTTAGGAAAAATTAAAATGTAATCATCTGCAAATCCAAAAACTTGCCGTGTGTCCCAATAAGTCATGTTGCGCACATAGCCAGAAAAAATAAAATCAAAGGGAACGTCTTGTTTAAGCAAATTTAAAAGGGGACGTAGACGACGTTCTCCGCGTACGAATTCAGAAGGGTCCGGAGCAATTTCACCGTCGCGCAGCATTGAAGTTATTGGTTGGTCACTTTCTAGTCTGATAAATTCGTAATAGGATGATTCGCGACGTGCGTTAAAAGATTGTGAGGGAAAAATTAATGATATAAAGAACAAGATGATAGTTTTTTTTTTCATTATTTGTGCTCTTTAAAAAAAGGAGAATGTAACGGTCGTTGCTTTCTTTTGTGTTTAGCATTTTTTTATTGTGATGACTAGTTAATACGTATGACTTGATCCGTTCGTAAAGACCCTTCGACAAGCTCAGGGCGAATGGAGAGAGAATTGAGCTTGTCGAAGGGTCTTTACGAACGGATCATTATAAAAGATAAATTCGTATACTGCCTGTCCGTCGTAGCCTTGGCGAAGTCGGAAGTGTCCGGCGAAGTTTTAACGAAGACGGAAGGGTTTCACCGAACGGCTCATTTTTAATAGTAATAGGTAAGAGTTAATAAAAATCTAAAATTATCAACGGGAGGTTGAGTGTTAATGACTTTTCCTTTTGGTCCAATATCTCCATAAGCTGCACGAGTATATTCAAGTTCAGCTGCAACTTCAAACGCTTTATATACCCAGCGAATACGTGGTGATATGCGCCATGCATAATCGACTTTGGGAAAAAATGCATAAACAGTTGATTCTTCTTTATTGTTTGCATCGAGTGTTGATTGAATAATTGTGTTGTGTGCTCCCAACGTTTTTGCATACGCAATAAAAATTGCTGGTTCAATAGGTGTCGTACGCACAATCATTTCGGTCCATATTGATGCAGTATTTAAATTAGTGTATTCACGCTTGTCGTTGCACGGATTAATTGAATGTACGGCGTAACCACCAAGTACGCCAAAATTTGTTCCGTTTTGTGCGTACATGCCTTTGACATACCAATCAAAACGATCAAAGTGTAATTCAACATGGGCAACAGCGATAATGCTACCAATTGCAGTGTTTGTTTTAATATTTTTGTTTGTGACGAGTCGTGGTACAAGTCGTTTATAATTAATGCCAGCACCAATCATATGTCTTCCTAAAAATACGGTGCCGTGAAAAACAAACTCTGGTGTTAATGAATTACGAAAATATTGACCTGTAAGCCCACGAGGGCCAAGACTTACAAAAAATGTCTGTGAAAGCATGGCTGTAACAAGTTCAACATGTTCATGATGATAGGTGGCACGTATTTGCGCCACTCGCGCAAAAAGAGCAAATGTTAATCCGGTATTAAATGATACGGTATCGGGAGAAGTGATGGGGAACATCATGGGGTGCCATGTTTGTCCTGCAATTAAGGACCACTCAGGCCACATGAGTTTAAAATATGCATGTCTCATCGTGAATCGATTAAATGCATCGAGTGGCTCAACCAATATTGTTCCGGATGGAACAGAGAAAAAGTCACCAGAAATTCGTGCGCCACTGTAAGCGCTTCCAATTTTAGGACCAAAAATATTTGCTATGACACGTGTTTCTATAGGCAGCATATTAAATTGTCCTGCGGCATTAATATCATTGCCACATGCGTCGCACAGTCGATCCTTAGGTAAAAATAAAACGTAGTTGTCCGCAACGCCAAAGACTTGTCGAGTGTCCCAGAAGGTAGCGTTTTTAACGTATCCAGAAAAAATAAAATCAAAGGGGATATCTTGATTAAGCAAACTTAAAAGTGGCCTTAGGCGACGTTCTCCTCGTACAAATGCTTCCCTTTCGGGTGAGAGGTCGCCGCTACGAACCCGTGAAGTCAGTGGCTGATCAGACTCAAGTCTGATAAATTCGTAATATGATGTTTCACGTTGTGCGCTGAAGATTTGTGTTGTGAATAATAATACAAGTAAGAAACTGAT
>JABSSP010000016.1 GCA_013213985.1 Candidatus Babelota bacterium
CATGAGCACCCCTGGCTACACGTACGCCTGTCACAACATGCAGGTGTTTCGTAACACGTGTACAATAAACTACTTGGTAAACTCCAGGTCAAAGTTGCCTGTTTATTAACCGATCTGAAATACAATTTCATGTGACCTTCTTCATCAAGATAGCCTAACTGATTTCCGCCTTCGTCAGTCAAGTGAAAAGTAACCAAATAAGGAGTTCTGAATGATGTTAAATGCCTGCCAAAAAATGCTTTGTACTCTAAGCACAGTTCAACTTTTTTAATTGAACATGGTTCTATTTTATTGCAATTGATTTCTAAAAAAATCCCCCATGGCGGACAGTCTTGGTCTAGGTAGGTATCATAGGTTGCAAGCACATAAAAAGAAACCATGTTATATCTATTTGCTTTTTCGGTTTCTATTAATCTCTCTAACTCTTGCTCTGATTGGCCATGACGACGCGCACAAATTTCAAGATTCGCCTCCACTACTTCGTCTGACAACCATAGAGCAGTAAATGTCGCCAAAGTTCTAAGCTGATAGTTAATAGTCACACTGCGAATATACTTTTTAGGAACACACGTAAGGTCATACAACGTTGTCCCCTGATAAACGCTCTTTTTTCCCCAGTCAAAAATTCTAGAACAACCCGGAAGCAGCATAACACATGTTAACGCGAACGCTTGCCATATTTTTTGTTTCATCTAACCTGCCTTCTTTAAGTCATATGCACATTGAATCTCTTTTAGTATCCTAAAAAAAAGCATCCTACTTTACAAGCGTGCAGTAAATAACCGTTGCACTATACAGACCGAGAAAGAAATTACACACCATGAATTACGTTTCATTAATGATGGCCTGGCGTTATCTTAGACAAACAAGCAACAAAGAAAAAACTGTTTCAAGAATGGCCATGATTTGTTTTGCAGGCACACTTATTAGCACGTTTTCTTTGGCACTCGTCATTGCAATTATGAACGGTTTTGAAAAAACAACTCATCAAAAGCTACGTGGAATTCACTCGCAATTAACTATAAAATCATATATAGATGCACTTAATTTTGAAAAAATAAAACCAATTTTAAAAAAAGAATTTCCACAAGTTGCAGCATTTGCTCCCAGCACACTTGAACAGGTTTTAATACAAAACCCAAACCTCAATAACATGAGTAATCTTATTGTACTTAAAGGTGTTGATCCACACATGGAACCACACGTCAGCACTATAGAAACTAAAATAACATCAACACCAAAAAAATTAATAGCAACACTTGAAAACCAATCAATTGTGCTCGGTGAAAAGCTTGCTGAATCACTTAATGTACAGATTGGACAAATGGTTAATCTACTTTTTGTGGAAGAACAAGAAGAAACAATGAACACGATTAAACTGACAAAACGACAAGCACGAATTGGTGGAATTTTTAAAACAGGCATTGAAGAATTTGATGAAAACCTGGCGTATTGTTCGCTTGATTTTCTTAACTCACTTTTTGATAATGCTGGGGTTGGTATGATTAATCTTGAGCTTGAACCGAACGCCAATGAACAAGAAACAATTGATGCATTAAAAAAAAAAATTCATCTACAGGCATATTCATGGAAAGATTTATACCCGGCACTTGTTTCAGCACTCAAATTAGAAAAGTATGCAATGTTTTTTATTCTGAGTCTGATCATCCTCGTTGCAAGTATGAACATCATATCGTTATTATTTATGTACATTGTACAAAAGCAACGAGACATTGCCATTTTGCGCACACTCGGTTTGCATGAAAACTATTGTCGTCGTATTTTTTTATACATCGGGGTTGGCATTACACTACCGGCAAGCATACTCGGTTTACTCTTGGCAGCACTGGCCGCTTTTTTACTTGAACGCTATCCGTTTATAACATTGCCCGATAGTTATTATGTATCACACTTACCAGCGCACATGGATTGGGAAATTATTGGAGCAGTTTTTTTTGTCATTACCGTAATTAGTTTCATTTCAATTTGGTTTTCTTCACGTAAAACCACGCAGATTAGTATTTGTGATGTATTGCGAACAAGCCAATAAAAGATAAAATTAGGAAAAAAAGGAGATCCACATGTTCAACTCAAAAAACCTTAAAAATAAACGCGTATTTTTACGTGCAGACTTAAACACAAAATCAACTAACGGCGCAATAAAAAATGACCACCGATTACAAGCAATTTTGCCCACCATTGATGAGCTCTTAAAACGTGGTGCAAAAATTATTTTAGCAACGCACGTTGATCGCCCCAAAAAACCAACTCCCGAACTTTCAACAAAAAATGTGCTAAAGTGGTTTGAAAAAAGAAAGTATGCAATTGATTTTGAACCCGATTTTAATAAAGCGCATGAAAAAAGTTTAGAAAAAAATAACACGATACTTTTACTTGAAAACATGCGTTTTTTTCCTGGTGAACAATCGTCTGATCAAAAAGAACAAGCGAAATTTTGTGATCAATTAGCTCCACTTGCAGATTTATATGTGAACGATGCATTTGGGCTGCTCCACAGAAATGACACATCAATAACAGATTTGCCAAAAAAATTTGATACACAAAATAGAACACTCGGACTACTGGTTAAAAAAGAACTTTTAATTTTAGGTAATTTACTGAGCAACGCACAAAAACCTTTTCTTTGCATTTTTGGTGGTGGAAAAGTATCAACTAAAATTCCACTGATGCGAAATCTAATTTCCAAAGTTGACGCCATAGCGCTTTGCCCTGCAATTGTTTTTACTTTTTTAAAAGTACACAATAAACCTGTTGGCAAATCACTGGTAGATGAACATGCACTTGATGATGCGCAACAAATTATTAAAGAAGCAAAAAAAAAAAATGTTTCGCTTTTGTTTCCAACAGATTATTTAGTCTCGAAAAACAAAATCGGCAACCCACTTATTGTTGCACAAGCTGATAATTTTCCTCACGATGCAATTGGAGTATCCATTGGTCCTGAAACGGCTCAACACTACACAACAAAAATAAAAGAAGCGAAAACAATTTTTTATAATGGGTTGAGCGGGTTTCATGATCAACCAGAATCCTTACAAGAAATCGCAAAACTCTTTAAAGCAATGAACGAATCAAAAGGAACAACAATTATTGCGGGAGGAGATTCTGTTGCTATAGCACAGCAACTGGGATTTGATAAAAATATCAGCCATCTTTCAACCGGCGGAGGGTCAGTAATGGCCTACTTGAGTGGAAAAGAACTTCCTGGACTTGTTGCATTTACACAACACACTTAAAAAATAGGACATAATCCTAACAAGCAGCTACCTTCTAAAAAGTAAAAATCATCGCCATCAGTAGGCTTTTCATACACCAAAAACCCATGGTTGTCATGTTTTGAATGCCACGTACAATATGAAAAATCACTAAAATCAAGACCATGTGCTATTTCGTCAACAATGTCTTTGTCTGCTCGATCACTTTTTGCAATACTACAAAGAGACAAATTTTTGACTTGTTGATTAAAAGGAGAACCTTGCATGTGCGTGCTAAATCGCTCTGGCTCGTCCCAAATAGAACCTTCGGTCACATACGCTTCAGCCTTGCTGTACCCCGTAATACCCTTAACACAATCAAAATCAGGATTATCTACAAAATAGGCTGCCTTTTGCAGATCGAAACAATTTTGATCACACAAGTCATGCAAAACAAATTCACTTGCATTAGGTGTTCCATGAAGACGCAATATATGTTTAGGTAAATGGCAAAGCTGCTGCAATATCCGATGTCGTTTTTTTAATAATTTTCTTTCATCCACGGCACTCTCCTTCTTTTGCTACCGGGCTTAATGCCCACACAATATAGTTTGATAACCACAACGCACATACCAGATGAATTCAAGTCCCTAACCCCCGAACCCTATTATAAGTCTATGGTAGCAGTAGCACGCAAAATAAATCAACACCTCTATTGGAATAACAAAAATAATGGCACCTATATAACATAACTGAGAAAGAATCTTACCCACACAGCACAAACATCAGAAAATTGCACGTAATGAAAAAAAAATTTATGATAAATCATAGTAATTCCCAACTTTATAATTTAATTTAATGTAGGCAGTGAAAAAGATAATGTATCGATGGATATTTTTAATAATAACGGTTTGTGTTCTAAGTAATACGTGTCTGAATTTGGCTCGCAGTCCATTTAGAAGACCCGATTCACTTACTCCCATGATAAAAGTAAAATGGGCTCATCAAAATAAAGAATATACCTTACGCCATTCGCACCTTGAGGAATATCCCTTTTTTAAATTGTATGATCCCGAATTTTTAAAGAAGCATGCAATACCTTTAAAAGAAAAAATTTCATATCGTCATGATCCTGATCGATCAGTGTCGGGGAAAAAACTTGTATCCCTTATAAAAAAAGTAATCCAAGAAATAAAACAACAAAAAAAGGAATTCACTCATTTTACCGTTTTACAAGATAAAGATTTTAATTCCAGAGAATCGCACGGACTTATTGTTTTGAAGTTCAAGCAACATCCTTTTGTCGTCAAATTGTTTCTTGAAACACCAAAAAGTTTTGTACAACCCTTTGATAAGGGTTTCGACCCAATCTTTTTCTTTTTTATGGCCGGCGGCGTTACCCGTCACTTAAGTGGCTTTACCCGCATCAAAAATCTACAGCTGGTAAAACAAAAAATAGAAAGTGATCCTTATTGGTCGTCCAAGATAACACTCCCACGAAAATGGTTTTGGGCACCACCAAGAAATAATACGATGGAAATAGTAGGAACAAACCTGGGAGAACAAGAAACTCAACATATCAATATTCCAGGAGTTTACTGCATTATCGCAGATGAAATTAAATCAGAGCGAACATTTTCCCTTTCTAACAGTGAAGAACGCACTACCGCACTTACCTTATGCAATTATTTAGGACAATTAATCGATGCACATATTAGCAACTTTATGCTAGAAAAAGACACCGGCAAAATTGCTATCGTAGACACCGAACATTTCCCCACCATCGTAGGCCTCAAAGGTCCTATTAATTTTACAAGTGATTTTCATTGGTATACCACACTTATGCAACAATGCGTTGAGCAAATGTATTGCAGAACAAAAAAGGACCGCCGAGACGCACAATTTGGCAAAAAACCGCGGCTAAAGTTAACAGCATAAGAATAAATTTCCAGCATTTTTGCACCAATATACTTATTTCATTTGACAAAAACATTTTTATCTTTACCTACTTACGTAGGGTTTAGCATGAAGTTAAAGTTGTTAAGCAGCGTTTAACCTTACAAAAAAAGCAGCAGAGGAAATTTTATGAAAAAAAATTCTTTAAGATTTATGTCAAGTCAAAGTCGCTTTAGAAACTCTATTACGGCAATTTTTCAAACAATAAATCCAATCAATTAGAACATTTTTTATATACATTATTGCATGAGCAAAATCATGCAATCAATTAAAACAAATAGGTAATTTTTATGAATATACAAAAAACTTTTTTAATACTGTCATTATGTTTAATTTCACAGACTTTTTATGGCCACGAAACGCCAGTAAGAAACAGCAATGAAGATGAAGAACAATACATTCAAAAAAAATATGCCGAGTCTCAAGAATTGTACAAACAAACTATACAAAGGCAACAAATCAATAATAAAGAAATGAGCAGAGAAGAAAAAATTCAGGCAAAAATAGATGCTATCCGTTACAATCAAAACCAAATAAAAAATCTACCCGAACACAGTAAATATTTTATTAAGCCTAAATCTAAACTTTTAAAAAGATTGTTTAAAAAAGTTGATGAATTTAATAAGAAGAAAATAACTACACTTCCAAAAACTGTTACATTAAAGGCCCTCCGGGATCAGGAAAAACGAGTATTGGAATAGAAGTAGCAAAAGAAGTTGGCGGATTACTTTATTTTCAACATGCCTCTGAGATTGGGGGAATGTATGCCGGTGACGGAGTAATATACGTTAACATGTTGTTTCAAAAAATACTAAAGGATGCTAAGGGACAGCCCGGTACTGAAGGACAGCCCATTGTAGTTCTAATCGATGAAGTTGATGCAGTAATTCCAAACAGAAAAAATCTAGGTAGTGGTTCAGCAAGTGCTGATATGCGCAGCACCATGCTCAGCATGCTCCATCAAATAGATAAACTGAAAGAGAGCAATATCATGATCATTTTTACTACAAATCGTATTCAAGATCTTGATCCTGCATTTAAACGAACTGGTGGACGCACGAAATATTTAATAACCGTCGATCTTCCAAGTAGAGATGAACTTTCTAATGCGCTCGATGAATCTTTAGAAAGACATGAATTCAAAAAAGAAGAAAAGCCTGATTGGCTTATAGACAAAATGGTAACTGAAAAATTTTCATATGGAGATATCGAATTTTTATTAGATGAAGTTTGTGAACTTGTCAATGAAAATAATCATCCTGCAACTGAGGAAGATTATCAAGAAGCAACGGACGTTACAATTAAAAGAAAGAAAAAAGTCGAAGAGCTTAGCGAAAAAGAAAAAAAAAGAAACGCCGAGTGGGAAGAAAAAATGTTTGAACAGGGTAAAAAGGAATGTATAGAAGCATTAAAATTAAACCCAGATGCTGATCTTGATAAAATAATTGAAGACAGGAAGGAAAAAGGATTAGGTAGTACTCGGATTCGTCCGTGGAAGAAAGAATATGGAACAAGATTAAAATGTGATTCATTGGAGCAACAGTTTTTAAGAAACGTAACAGCATACGATAGACTTTATCATGATC
>JABSSP010000160.1 GCA_013213985.1 Candidatus Babelota bacterium
ATAAAACAAAATTGAGAGAGTATTCTCGAAGGTGGCGTCCATGGATATAACGGAAGTAAAGGTTTATTTGGCGAAAGAAAACGGTAAACTTAAGGCATATGCAACGGTTGTTTTTGATAACAGCTTTATTGTACGTGATCTTAAGATTATCGAAGGCAACAAGGGTCTCTTTGTTTCAATGCCGTCTCGTCGCAGAAAAGATGGAACCTTTAGAGATATTGTGCATCCCTTGAATTCTGATATGCGCAAACTCATTGAAGATTCGATAATACAAGAATATAACAGAGTAAAAGATATGGACACTGACGTAGAATATGCTACAGTAGAATAAAGAGAATAGTGGTTCGATGCCTTGCCTTTGGTGAGTAATTTTGCAAGATTATTGGGGCGTAGCCAAGTGGTAAGGCACCAGGTTTTGATCCTGGCATGCGGAGGTTCGAATCCTCCCGCCCCAGCCATATTATTTTGTAAATTACCCTAATAATTCACGATTTGTTTTATTAGGGTTTTTTGTTGCACTTTTTTAATTATTTTATTTAATCTTGGATTTTTATATGCATAAACTTTTACTTGCTTCAAAATCATCATCACGCAAAGATTTATTAACACAGGCTGAAATACCATTTGTTATAGTGGAACAAAATGCTGACGAAACTGTGTGCGACTGGGGCTTGCCTCTAGGAAAATTAGTTGAAAGTATTGCAACTCATAAAATGAAAAGCGTTATTTTACCTGAAGATGATGCACAAGAGGGCGATGTCTGTTTTGTTTTAACGGCTGACACATTAGGGCAGGATTCACAGGGCAACATTCATGGTAAGCCAAAAGATAAAGACGATGCTATACAAATGATTAGCCGCGCACGAAACGGCATGAGAACAGCGACAGGCTTCTGTCTAGAGCGAAGGGTTAGGCGGGGCAATAATTGGGAATTAGATAAACGTGTTTTAAAGAGCGTTGAAACTCGTTATATTTTTGATGTTCCTGACGACTGGATAGAAAAATATTTTGAGCATTCAATCGGTTTAAAAGCCTCAGGAGCCATCGCCATCGAATATTACGGTCTACAATTCTTAAAAATAATCGACGGTTCTTATAGTGCAGTTATGGGTTTTCCTATGTTTGAATTACGAGAGGCTCTTACAGAACTTGGTTTTTTCCGAAAAATGCAAAAAAAAGCCCCGGCATAAAACCGGGGTCTATAGTCCTTATTTTAGAGCCTTTTAATTAAGAACGTTTTTTGGCTCCCATTGGCGCAAAAGTTCCTTGTAGAGCAATTCTTTAATGGTCTGGTCTGGTTGTCGTTCAAGGTTGTTTGTTGCATGTTCTATGCTTGATTGCACAGTGGCATTGTCGCATTCATGGGTGTCAATTTGGTCGATCGCTGGCATTAAATTGCTTTCAAGTGCTTTTTGAACCGCATGTTCACTTAATGATTCAAACAGTGTACTTTCTAGAAGTTCAAAAAAATCAACAATATTGTGTTGCATCTCCTCTAGAGTGTAGGATGATTCTTTGATTTTTTTCCCACTCGTCTGTATTTCTTTTTTTAATCCTGTAGAAAGAGCCTGCGATATCATGTGTTTAAGTACGTCAGCATCGTTTTCTACAATCCAACGGAGCAAAGCTAAAAGTTCATATGATATAACGAACTTATTGCCCTTGCCGTTATTGAATAGTGCATCATTGTTCATGTCCTATCCCTCTCAAGGCTTTGATGATCGACAGCTATTATCCCTATAGTAATCCTGACAGTTTTCATCCCTAAATTAAAATATCTTTATAGATATCGTATTTGTTAAACCTGTACGTTCCTATTTCACGATGTTGAAGTTGCCTTTTTTGTTCATTAGTCATCATCATATTCTATTTGCCAGTTATCAATGTCGACGATATGGTCAGAGTCCTGACCTTCTTGCTCTGACGATTGTGATTCTTGTTTAATGTGAAGTAATCTTTTCACACTGGATTCTATCACCTGCTTAGAAGAATCAACTTCTTGAGCAAGTTCTTTCTGTGTTTGATCAAAGACCTTGTTCATCTCTTTTTGCATTTTTTTAATTTGATTTTTAAGTTTTAAAATCATTTCTACACCGGCCAAATTAATACCAAGTTGATGCGTCAAATATATAATTTCTTCTAATCGATCAACATCGCTTTCTGAAAAAAGACGTGTATTCCCTTCTGACCGTTTGGGGGAAATGAGGCCTTGTTTTTCGTACAAGCGTATTGTTTGCTGGTGCACCGAGAACATCTTTGCAACCGCCGATATTGAGAAAAAGCCTTTGTTTCTGTTCATAGTCTCTATTACACGCTTAAATGCCTACTTTATTTCATTTTTTCATTGTCTTGAGCATATAGTAATTTTTTTTATTGCGCAAAACGGTGAGACATACCCACTATTCCCATAGTTTACCAAATTTTTTGGTATAAATCATTCTCATTTAGGTCGTAATTGATGCATGATGTAAATGAAAGGTGGGGGCTGTCGACAAAAGGTTTTTTATGCCAATGAATTTGAAATATAAAGGGGTATGATGAGTAAAGATAAAAGCTATGTGCATTTTAAAAATGGTCTTATTGATAGTGCAAGCAATGATGGAATGGAAATTTTAGGGTATTTTTTGATTTCGCAGGTCGGTGCAGATACACCATTTTTTACCAAATGGCTCAAAGACGGGCGTGACAATTCCATATCATCAAGTTCTTACTTTGTAGAAAAGAAAGGCAATGAGGTCTATGTTTCAAACTTAAATGAGGAAAAGTTTGTTCCGTTTCAAACAACTCGTAAGAAAATGATTGATATTATGCATGAATGGTCACGACTGTGTTCAAAGGATACGAATTCTGTCTGTGGTCTCAGAGGGATTTCAATTGTCATTACTCGTTCTGATGACGGCACCGAATTTGAATTTACTCGTGAGTAGGACGTTTGTTTTTTGTTTGACTCGTTCGGGAAGAACCCTTCCGTCTTCGTTAAAACTTCGCCGGACAGGTCGACAGGAACGGCAGGACAAGCGGCGATATTATTAGGCCGCAAATGTTTCTTTTGCAAGATCAACTAAGTGTTGTGACCCAGGTTTTAATGTTCGTTCCATTGTGTCGAA
>JABSSP010000161.1 GCA_013213985.1 Candidatus Babelota bacterium
CAGAAAGCATTTGCCGTTTTATATTCGTGGTATTAAAAACGCTGCTCAATTACGTAAAAAATTGATGATATCAACCGAATTACAAGAGGTACGGGATGCGCTTGTACAAGCATCAAAAAACCTTTGACTTTCAGGGTTTTTTACTTTAGAATTTTAACGTCCATTAAGGGGCGGTTAGCTCAGTTGGTAGAGCACCAGTCTTACAAACTGGGGGTCACAGGTTCGAATCCTGTACCGCCCACCATTGAAATTTTCGCAATGGCGATTATAGTAATTAAAAAGGCTATATTCCTCGGTAGCTCAGTTGGTAGAGCACACGACTGTTAATCGTTAGGTCGCAGGTTCGAGTCCTGCCCGGGGAGCCATAATTGCGAAAAATCCCCCAATTGTTTTGGGGCTGTAGCTCAGTTTGGTTAGAGCGTCCGCCTGTCACGCGGAAGGTCGCGAGTTCGAGTCTCGTCAGCCCCGCCATATGTGTAATGGCACGTAATAAAAAAATGAATAATATTAAGACTGTAGCATTGTGGAATAGAGAGCCTCAATCAGAAATTGGATATATTAGCCTGGGAAATGAATTGATAGCTTGGGCTCAAAAAGAAAGTTCGCTTTCTATAGATGGATTCCCTATCAGTAAGATGATTGCTCCATCTATTTTCCATGCATTGCTGGACAAATCAACAGAATTTTCTCAAGCATACGATCTTGCTTTAGGTATTATTGGTTCACGAAGAGAGCGTTTAGCGCATGAGGGTATGTTAAATGCTCTTATAGTACGCGATGCCTTTATATGATCCTGTTTATCGAAAGTGGCTAATTAGTGCAAAAAATAAAGACAAAGATATAGGTAAAACTAAAGTTATTACTGTTGGTATTCCCACATATCTAAACTGCCCTGACGGATCTCATAAATAAGAAAGAGATGCATTAATTTAGAGAACAGTCTCAATGAAGACAAGCTTTAAGCGAGCCATCTGCTTATCAATAGAACATCCTCTGAGGGTATTAGCTTTTAAGTAAATATCTTTGTAATAATGCGCAAATATTAAATTCCACATAGTAAAAACATGGTCAATACCCCCTTGATCTTGGGAACTTGCGCCTTTTGACTTTTGATTCCAATAGTATGAAATTATTATTAGTGGTATTTTTAATATTAAGGGACAAGATATGTTCAAAAGTCGTTTTGTTTTCGTTAGTATACTTGTTTTGTCATGTTTCAACGGCAAAGATATTTAACTGGCTTGACAAAATTTTAGAAGACTAAGCAAATGAGTTTTTTCACTTGAAGATCTATTCATACAGCAAAAGATCGTCCTTGGGAATTAGTTGCCTGTATAGCGTTTAAAGAAAAGATGCGTGCAACAGATTTTGGTAATTTTTTTATTTTTTTAATTTCAGAGGTTATTTATGAGAACTATTCGTATTTTTTCAATTTTAAGTATTTTTTCGTTGTACTGTGCTCACAATTTTACTCAAGATATAAAAAGAAGTACCACGAGCGAAAAAAGTTTTGATTTTCTTGATCATAAAAACAGACAACTTAATTTGTACTTAGATTTAATTAGATACAATACTGAGGAAAAGATTGGTATACTGCCATATATTCTAAAAAAACCCGATGGTACTTATTTAGAAATAGGTACAGGTGGTGATCCTATTGCAAAAATGTTATCTCAAATTCCTTCAACTTCTCCGGTTACTCTTATTGTATCGGATATTGAAACAGGCGTTTTGCAAGCATTGCCGCATAGGCATCCTAAGTTGCAACAATACTTGGATGCTTCGCAAGGACTAAAATTGAAACTAATGCAGATGGATGCTACGGATATGAGTGTTTTTAAAGATAACTTTCTTAGTGGTATTAATGCCTCTTCTATTGTGCATGAAATCATTTCATATGGAGGAGGATTTCATGGCATGAAGAAGTTTTTTAAGGAAGCGTTTAGAACACTAAAGCTAGGGGGTATACTGGCATACAGAGACCCTGAAAGTGTATTGGATAAAAAAGAACTCGTGTCTCTTTCTCTTCACACTAAGAATATCCGTCTATTTACACATATTTTTCTCTATAAATTTTTAGATCAACGTGGAAGTTCTTTAGCGAAATCTGGACGTAAATTTAAAATGTACGATCCAAAATCAATTATGTTTACGATTTATAAGAAAAATGTAGGGGTACCAAGTATATTGACATATGAAGAATATTTGAAAATTCCCTCCTATGATATTGACTTTTCTAGAAAATATTACGTTACGCTTCCTTCTGGACTATATCGCGAACTTGCTCGTCACTATCTAACTTATTTGCACCAATGCAATCCCCTGGTATTCGTAAAATGTACGCCCGATATTGTTTCTGGACAATATACAGTTAATTATTTAGCACATAGTACCAGCGGGTTGTTTTCTCTTTTTTTGAAAAAAAATGGCGACTCTTTAGAAGGAGCTAAGATTGATTTAGCTCAAAAGATTAAGCTTAATCAGCATATTGAAGATATAGGACAAGTGCTTGAATTTGGCATTCATCTTCATTTTTCTGATCATAAGGCACAGTATACTTTGCGTAATATTTTGCAGGAACATGGTTTTTCGCCATCTAATTATATTATTGCATTGAGTGATAAAGATTGCTTGCTGGATTATCGAATCTTTGGTCTTTTATATGATGAGATTCACCGAATTATTTTTGATGAATTTAGTGGTATCGCAGAAAAGAAAGATGAAGAACATACTAAATGGCTTAAACGAGAGGGAGAGGAGTTCTATTTTTATTTATCGGCTGATGAATTAATTACTGCAGTACTCAAGATGACACAAACAGAGTATATAAATGAACACGGGATTAAGCAAATTCTTGTTTTATGTCCATTAACAGCAGATCATAATAAATTTATAGAGCGTATTTGTTATTCGGAAATATTAAAAGATTCTCTAAGGATTGAGGATACACTTGGGTATGAAATTGATGTTATCGATGGAAAACGCTTTATCCATTTTTCTAAGATGACCTTACAGGATGCAACACCTATCTGTAGAGATATAATAAAAACAGATTCGACGAAATATAAGAAATTAAAAACGTATCTAGATTCATTAAAAGTATAAAAGGCTATGGGGTATTATGTTTGATGAATTACTAGATATTGTTAACGATCATGATGAAGTAATTGGTCAAAAATTACGATCTGAGATTTATCACGGTAAATTAAGTAATTTTCGTGTGGTTAATGCTTTCATACAGAATGATAAAGGACAGTTGTGGATTCCTCGTCGGGTAAAATGTAAACGAATTTTTCCTCTTTGTCTTGATGCAAGTATGGGGGGACAGGTAGTGGCGGGCGAATCATATCAAGAAGCATTTAAGCGTGAACTTATGGAAGAGTTACGAATTAGTTTATCTTCGGTGGTTTATCGAGAAGTTGGATTTTTAACCCCACATCAACATGCGATGTCTGCGTTTATGAAGGTATTTTTATTACAAAGTAATGAAGTACCTGATTATAATGCAGAGGATTTTTTTGAGTTTTTTTGGTTGACTCCTCAAGAGGTAATATCTCAGTTGGAAAATGGAGATAAGAGTAAGGACGATTTGCCTAAAATGATACAACATTTATTTATGACCTAATGAATTTGTTGTATCGGGCTATATTAGATGATTCAGCTGATGATGTAAAGCATGCAATAGATGCCGGGGCCAAGCCTAACGATAAAGAGTTCTACAGATCAGGAGAAAAGTTGCGTCCCTTAGGGTGGGCGATTCTTTTTGCCAAGTCTAAAGCTGCTGAGGCATTGTTAGAATATGGTGCTAGGACTGAGAGCTTAGGGAAGCATAAAAAGCTTAACGCCGATTTATTTAAACCAATAGAATATGCTTTATCGATGGGAGATATTAAAACTTCCCTTGCGCTGCTAAAGCACACTAAAGACAAGTGAATTTTTCAAGTTTCTATTCAAGGCTGTGATCTTTTTCAATATCTTATTGAGAATGTTAATCCTACAGGAATAAAAGATCTGGTACTTGAGTTTATACAGGAACTTATTGATCATGGTTACGATATTAACTCTACTCATTATAAAGCTTCTATGGGCCTACCTGTTCCTCAATGTAAAAGTGCATGGGTTTCTGCGATTTATAGCCAATTTTATTTTGTTGAAGTTTTAGAATTGCTTATGAAAAATGGTGCAAATCCAAGCCAGCGAATATCCAATGGTAGTTGTATTTGGAGTCCTTTGCATGTTGCAATTCAAACTAACAATCTCAGTGCCGTCAGGTTTTTATTAGATGCTGGTTCCGATTTAACTAAAAAAGCTGGACCCTCTATGCCCACTAAGCGAAGTACTGCTAATCCTCCAGGGACACCTGAGCCTTATCCCTAAAGCATATCGAAAACAGTGAGATGATAAATCTTCTGATTAAATGTGGCGTACGGTAGTAAATATATGAACCATAGCTGTTCTATAATTCATAGTGTAATGAGATTTTCAATATGAAAGAAAAATTTAATGCTTTAGAGTTTTTATCTGTTAGTAATATATCTTCAGCGGACATGAGACAACTGATAAATCGAAAAATGTAGTCTTTGTGATTATTTTGATCGATTAACCAGTAAAGTTGGAATTATTTAATAAACCATAGTTTTCTTGTAAGCTACTCCATCTAAAAGTTCGAAGTGTGCCCAATGTCTGCCGCCAGATCAAAAAAAACCCTTAAACAAGGGGTTTTTTTTAATACAAATAAAAGTCCCAATAACATACCATCTCAATTTTTGGCTTGCCGTCCAAATATAAAATAGATGATATATGAGCTTGACAATCGAGGGTTAGTTTTATGGAGTGTTAACTGGATACATTTATTAGCCCTTCAATATAGTAAGGACGTGGGGTGCAACATGAAACAATTTTTTATGTCACTACTATTATGACTATTTTTTCAATGTTAAATGGTACACCGTCAAAAACTATTATCTCCCATGAATTTTAAAATAAGATCAGAAATTATATCCCCATCTTCTTCGAGAGCAAAGTGTCCGGTGTCTAGAATGTGGAAATCAATGTTTTTAAGATCTTTTTTATAGGGGTGTGCACCTTCTTCGGGAAAAATAGGATCATTCTTGCCCCAAGTCAATAATGTAGGAGGCTGATGCTTTCTAAAATACTCCTGCCATTCAGGATAGAGTCCCGGATTTGTTCCGTACGAGTAAAACAACTCAATTTGAATGTCCTTATTGCCAGGGCGATCAAGTTTTGTTTGATCCATTACCCAGGTGTCAGGACTAATGGATTCGATGTTACGTACACCCTGAGTATATTGCCATTTGGTGGCATCAATTGTAAGGAGGGCGTCACGTAAAGCTTGGGCATTTTCAGTAGTTTTATCTTTCCAAAATGCCTTAATGGGATCCCAAAACTTCAGAAGGCCTTCTTCATAAGCATTACCATTCTGTATTATTAACCCTTGCACGCGTTCGGGATGTTTTGTAGCGATTCTAAAGCCTATAGGTGCACCATAATCCATCATATATAGTGTGTACTTGTCGATTTCCTTTTTAATAAGAAATTTATCAACAACGTTGGCCAAATGATCAAAACTATATTCATATTCATTGACCAATGGCATAGAGCTATTGCCAAAGCCAGGATAATCAGGCGCAACTACGTGATATTTGTGTGAAAGGGCCGGGATAAGATTACGGAACATCTGAGAAGAAGTTGGAAAGCCATGAAGGAGCACAATTGTTGGTGCATCTTTTGGTCCTAGATTCACGATAAAAAATGTCTTGTACATCTATGTTTATGGTTTTATACTGCGTGTTCATAACTATTACTCCAATTATTAAGGGAGACGATAGTTATCTGTTTCCCTTCTACATATTTTTTGTTATCTCTTAACATATAACAAGTTTCATAAAAAGGAGATAGATGTTGTTTTTAGATAATACTTTTTTATATATACGTGAATTTATTGCGGCTATTGGCGTAGCAGTCATTACCGGTGGTGCGATCATTTCATTGTATCAATTGTACATGCTTGTTATGCACAAAAAATATGACCCCAATCAGATTCGATTGCAGTTTGGTAAAAGTGTGATTTTAGGTCTTGAATTTATGGTGGGGGCAGATATCATTGGCTCGCTTGTTAACCCCAATTATTACAGTTTGGGGTTGCTTGCAATTATTGTTTCCATTAGAAGCTTCTTGAGTTACTTCA
>JABSSP010000162.1 GCA_013213985.1 Candidatus Babelota bacterium
ATGCACTTTTCTAGGTCCATGACACGAACTGGTGGTAACTTAGTTGCATCATCTGTTCCCGACGCACGCATGTTAGTTAGTTTTTTTGACTTACATGGATTCATATCAAGATCGCTATCTCGTGAACACTCACCAATGATCATACCTTCGTACACTTCATCACCCGGTTTTACAAAAAGAATACCACGTGCTTGAAGAGCGTCAAGAGCATACGCAGTTGCCATGCCAGTTTCCATAGAAACAAGTGCACCTTTAGTACGAGTTACAATGTCACCTTTATATGGTTGGTAATCATGAAAACTCATATTAAGCAAACCAGTTCCACGTGTGTCGGTCATGAATTGACTTCTAAACCCAAGCAACGCACGAGAGGGAATTTCATATTCTAAACGAACACGACCATTTTCATAATTGACCATGTTTTTCATGATACCTGTTCTGCGACCCATGTTTTCCATCGCAGCGCCTTGATACTCTTGCGGAACATCGATCACAACCCATTCAATCGGTTCGCACTTTACACCATCAATAGTTTTATAAATTACTTGCGGTGCAGAAATTTGTAATTCAAAACCTTCACGACGCATGTTTTCAACTAAAACACCTAAGTGCATTTGTCCACGACCAGAAACTTTGAAAACTTCTGGAGACTGGGTCGGTTCAACACGCAATGCAACGTTGGTCATTAATTCTTTTTCTAAACATTCTTTAATTTGTCGAGATGTTAAAAGTGAGCCGTCACGGCCATTAAATGGCGAATTATTTACGGAAATGTAAATAGTCATCGTTGGTTCGTCAACTTTAACGTACGGATATGGATCCGGTTTATCAACGTTACACACCGTTGTACCAATATCAAGCGGTGCAGGGAAACCAGTAAGTGCAACAATATCACCAAATTCTGCGGACTCAGTTTCAATGCGTTGAAGTCCAATGAATTTAAATATTTTTGTAATTCGTGTTGGTTTGCTTACCCAATCTTTACGGCAGCAAATAACGTCTTGCCCAACCTTAATTTTTCCATTAAAAATTCTACCAATCGCAATGGAGCCTAAAAAGTCAGAACGATCTAAGTTAGTCGTTAAAAACTGTAAATTTTCTGTTGTTGAAGTTGGTGCAGGAATTTCTTTAATAATCGCATCAAACAAAGGCTGCATATCACCTTCACGTACACTTGGATCTTTAGATGCAAAACCTAATCTACCTGAACCATATAAAATGGAAAATTCAAGTTGACTTTCATCTTCAGCTAGATCAAGGAAAAGATCATGAACAAGTTCTTCAGTCCGTGCAATGTCAGCGTCTTTGCGGTCAACTTTATTAATTAAAACAAGCGGACTAAGGCCAAGTTTCATCGCTTTTTGCAATACAAAACGAGTGCCCGGAAGCACACCCTCTGCAGCATCAACTAACAACAGAAAACCTTCAACCATTTGTAAGGTACGCTCAACTTCACCGCTAAAATCACTATGGCCTGGAGTATCTACGATATTAATAACATAGTCACCAAATTTTATACCAGTATTTTTGGCCAAAATGGTAATTCCACGCTCTCGTTCTTGAGCATCTGAATCCATAACACGATCAGTCTTAATATCTTTAATTGTACCGGATTGCCGTAACAATTGGTCTACGAGCGTTGTTTTACCATGGTCTACATGGGCAATAATTGCTATATTTCGTATCAACGAACGTTCTTTTTTTTCCATAATTCCTATTCACCACTTAAAAAAAGATTAAAGCGGGTAATATCTCCTTACCTAGTTTAAAATGAAAATTGAGAGTGTAGAGACAAGGATCCCCCCTTGCAGAAACTTATTTTTCTATTATAACACAAAAATGTTTTTTCTATAAGCTACAATATCAATAATAGAGCAGGAAAGAGTAAGGTATCAAGGGTACAAAAAAAGGCCCAGTTTCCTGAACCTTCTTTAATTGCAAATTAATTGCTATTTAGCGACGCGGCACCGTTGTATATGGCAATAAAGCCATAGTACGAGCCTTGCGTATTTCTTTTGACAACTTACGTTGATACAACGCAGAGTTACCTGAAATACGAGATGGTAATATTTTATTGCGCTCAGTTAAAAACCGTTTTATAAAATCGACGTTTTTATAATCAAGATTCTCAATCATTTCTGGGTTACCCTTAAAGCGGCAGTGTTTTTTTGCCCCCCCAGGTTGACTCCTCAATTTCTTTTTAAGCAAACGCGCGCTAATTTTTAATTTTATTTTCTTTGTCATCAGTGAACCTTTTAACTTTCAGCCTTAACTTTTTCAACAGCTTCTTCAACAACTTTTTCGGCTACTTCTTCGACCACTTTTTCAGATTTTTCTTCTGGTTTTTTCTCGTCTGAACTGCGTGATTTAGTTGAAGACAAAATGCGTTCAATTTTCCTTTTATTAAGAACGTCGTCTCTTTCTCGAACTGGTGTATCTTCAAGCGATTGTGGACGCTGATAAACCAAAGACTTTTCAGGATCAAGAGCTGTGACAATGTGTCTCATAACAACCTCATGCAATTTAACCTTGAAAAGTGGTTTTATGTCTTCAAGCAGCTTGTGGGCGTCATCAGCCTCAAAGCGCGCTAAAAAGTAAACACCATAGTCATTCTTTTTCACAGGGTAAGCTAAACGATACTTGCCCCATCTTTCAAAAGATACCATGGTTCCGTCGCCTTCCTTAAACACACGATCAAGACCAGATTCAATTGATTTTGTCTCGTCTTGCGTGATAGTAGGAACAGCAAGCATTAATATTTCGTAACGTAACATACGTTAATGACTCCTTGTAGGAACTAATCGGAAGTGTTTTTTACACTATAAAGCACCCGATTTAATTGTGCTTTATTTAGACCTCTAAATATTTACCAATAACGGCAATATACCTTGTTATAATAGCAAAAAAAGGCACAAAA
>JABSSP010000163.1 GCA_013213985.1 Candidatus Babelota bacterium
CGCAAGAAAGCAAAAAAACATGAAAAAGATGAAAAACCTACAGGGTCACTTTCTGCGATTAAAGGCGATGAACTGAGAGAACGCTTGGCACAGATGAAAGCAGGGTCACAATCGTCTGTTAAACAAAGTGAAATCATTGAACAAAAACTTGCACCTATAGTACTTCTGTTAGCCAAAAAAAAACGCAAAAAACTTAAAAAACCTGCACCTATAAAAGAACCCGAACAAACAATTGACGATGAACTGAGAGCACGCTTTGCACAGAGAAAAGCAGGGTCACAATCGTCTGTTAAACAATGTGAAACCATTGAACAAAAACTTGCACGTAGAAAGGCAGAAGCACTTCTGTTAGCCGAAAAAGAACCCGAACAAACATTTCAAGGCCTTAGAAAAAAGTTCGATGGATAGATTGCACAAACTAACCAAAAGTAGATAAACTTTATAAAGAACAAGGATCTTGGGCAGCTGGCTGGAGAAGTCGATAAGAAAAACAAAAATTTAGAAATAAAAAGGTGCCCTTT
This sequence comes from Candidatus Babelota bacterium, assembly GCA_013213985.1. GTDB lineage: Bacteria > Babelota > Babeliae > Babelales > Vermiphilaceae > JABSSP01. The sequence continues at coordinate 522 of JABSSP010000163.1, forward strand.
TATTAGGACACCTTTTTATTTGTTATAGTATGTTCTATTAAAACACAATACTTATGTTAAGCTTAATGACGATTTTTATTTTTTAGACAGCATAAGGAAAGCCATGCAAAGTACATATTACCATATCACACTTTTTGTATCCCTCGTTACGATTAATCTTAGTGTAATTGCTGCAGAACAACCTCAAAAAATTGAAGGTGCAATTAATCAGTCGACTCAACCAAAAACGAAACCGCTCTCGACGTAGCTCAGAACCCAATATCGCTATAAAAAAATGAGGAACCTCCTGCTATGCAACAAAAGTCATTCCACTTATTTTTAAAAGAACAACTAAATGAGCAACAAACGAAAGCGGTAAAACAAAAAAGTGGAGCGTTACTCGTTGTCGCTGGTGCAGGCTCAGGAAAGACACGTGTAATCACAGCACGCATTGCCAATCTTATTTTGAACGAAAAAGTTCCCGGGCAACGCATTGTTGCTTTGACATTTACTAACAAAGCAGCAATGGAAATGAAAGAACGTATTAATCGATTTTTAGGAAACACTGATAGTTTGCCTTTTATTGGCACGTTTCATTCGTATTGTCTTAAATTATTAAAAACACATACACACGTTTCTGGAGATAACTCTTTTTCAATTATTGACGAAGACGATAAACAAAAAATTTTAAACACCATTATTATAACTCATGGATTAAAAAAACAAGTTACCGCACGCCAACTTTCGTACCGGATATCTGACGTAAAAAATAAAACGACCGATCCTAAAGAACATGAAGCATTTGCCATTGATCCGTTGTTTGCACAAATTTATCAGGCATATGAACAAGAAAAGAAAAATAGTAAGTGCTTGGACTTTGATGATTTGCTCGTAGAAACATTACAACTGTTTAGTAAAGATCAGGTTTTTAAAGAACGCTTTCAGGAGCGTATTTCACACGTGCTTGTTGACGAGTATCAAGATACCAACGTTGTACAGCACAGTTTATTGCGCTACATGACACAAAATGAAAAAGGAAAACTTGTCATTGATTCTGTGTGTGTGGTGGGCGATGAAGATCAATCAATTTATTCATGGCGCGGTGCGACCGTTGCAAACATTGGCAATTTTACACGCGATTTTAACAAAACAAAAATTATAAAAATTGAACAAAATTATCGATCAGTTGATTTCATTTTAAAAGTTGCAAACACGTTAATAAAACACAACAATAATCGTAATGAAAAAAAATTATGGTCAACACGCAAGGGAAGCGACCGTGTGCGTATTTTAGCGCACCGTTCAGGCTACCAAGAAGCAGAATCAATTGCGTACCTTATCAAGTTGTTTCAACAAAAAAATACTGACAAAAAAATTGCCATTTTATACCGAACACATTTTCAATCGCGTGCACTTGAAGAAGCACTGATAAAAAACTCACTTGCGTATAAAATAATTGGTGGCGTACAGTTTTACGAACGTAAAGAAATTAAAGATATTCTTGCGTACTTACGCTTAATTGTAAATCCATTTGATCATGTTTCATTTTTTAGAGTGGTTAACACACCGTCACGCGGACTCGGTGCTAAATTTGAAGAACTGTTTAGAACATATTGGAATAATGAACCATTTTTAAATTTCAAACAAATAGCAGTAAAATTACTAGAACAAAAAAAAGTAGTAAAATCAAAAGCTGAAAAATTATCTGAGTTCGTAGAAATTTTTAGTAAGATAAACCTTGCAACTCCGGTGAGCACTGCAATTGAAAAAATAATTACTGCAACTCGTTATATCACGCATATTAAAGATGCATATGATCATGAAGAGGCCCAATCACGAATTGAAAACGTCAATGAATTAATTAATTCAGTCCAACATATTGAAACAAAACAAACAATTAACATTGATTCGTTTTTACATGAAGTGGCTCTCATGCAGGCAAAACAAGATGAAAAAAATGAAAACAATAATCCCGCCCTGCTTATGACATTACATGCAGCCAAAGGACTTGAGTTTAACACAGTCGTCATTGCTGGGTTAGAAGAAGGACTTTTACCAAGCGGACAATCACAACATAGTTTAGAATCAATTGAAGAAGAACGACGACTTTTTTACGTAGGCATTACACGTGCAAAAGATCGCTTACTACTAAGTCATGCGCATTCGCGTCATCGCTACGGTTCAATTGATGATCAATCTCCGTCACGTTTTTTACATGAAATTCCAACACGTCTTGCGCACAGTTATGATGCAACTCGTTGGAGCACCTTACAATGCGACACGTTTTTTTCAATGTGGTTAGGAATTAGAAAATCAACCAATTTATTTTCCGCGGTGCATACGTTTGGTACATCTAGAAAAACAGAAAAAGCCCGCGCATATAAAACAACAAAAAAAACATATACGCCACGGTTTAAAACTACAACAAAAACATTTGGTGGTTGGAAAAAAAATCAAGCAGTTCAACACAAAACGTTTGGTATCGGTCTAATACAAAAAATTGAAAAAAAAGGCCCGAGCAAAACATTCGTAACCGTTAAATTCAAAATTGGTATAAAACGTATTGATAAGACCTTTTTAACACAAATTTGATTAGCCAATATCAATGCGCACTGTCAGTGAATTATTATTAAACCTTAAACCATTTTTATCATACGCCAGTGCTTTAATATCAGCATTTTCATCTAGAATAATATCCTTGCCTATCACCTTTCCGTTAGGTAAGGTGACGCCATCACCAGGCACAATAAAATAGCCTTTTTTAGTGCGAACAATTTGGTATTCCTTACCACGATAGGTCGGGTTGTCTTTTAGATATGGCCCTTCCCAACGATCGGGATATTCAAGGTTCATAGAGCCAACTTCAGAACCAATAAAACCATCTTTTTTAATATGTAAAAAATCTATCCAATTTTTTTGGTGATCAAAACTTATAATTTTTGCTGTTTTATTAATTTTTTTAAATATTTCTTCCAGTTCATTGATATCACTCGTAAGAACATCTACTGATGCATTTTTGCGTCCATACCGGAGGCTTATAATTGCAAATCCCGCAAAAATTACTAAAAAAACAGCAATGGCTCCTGGAATAATATACCCATGAAGAAGATCATTCTTTTCATTACTATAACGCATAGTCATCCTCCTTCTTCTGTAGCTAAAAATGATGCATATACTTTTACATTCATTAATAGTAACAAAAGCATTGTGAATAATGGAAGAATTGATTATGATTAAAGCTTTAAGATGAACGGATGGCCACTTTGGGCTTTATCGATAATCTATTTTCATTACTTTGCGCACGTCTTGCATGGTTTTTTGGGCAACAGCTCGTGTTTTTTCGGTGCCTTTAAATAGGATATCCATAACGTGTGCCGGATCTTTGGCAAGTTGCGCTCGCTTTATTCTGATTGGTTCTAAAAAGTCGTTAAGAATAGTAATTAAGCGTTTTTTAAGTTTAACGTCACCCAAACCACCCCGCTGATACCGCTCTTTTAACTGCGCCACTTCTTCTTTATTAGGATCAAAAATATATAAGTAGGTAAAAACCGTATTGCCTTCAACTTTACCCGGGTCTTCAACACGAATGTGATCAGGATCGGTGTACATGCTCATAACTTTTTTTGAAACTTCGTCCCCAGAATCAGAAAGATAAATTGCATTGCCAAGTGATTTACCCATTTTAGATTTTCCATCAGTCCCGGGAAGCCGGGATGCTTTTGAAATAATTGCTTTAGCCGGACAGAGTATGTCAGCACCATAGGTTCGATTAAACGTACGAACAATTTCATTTGTTTGTTCAATCATGGGCAACTGATCTTCACCAACTGGAACAAGCGTTCCTTTTATAATCGTAATGTCTGCAGCCTGACTAACCGGATAGACTAAAAATCCCGCAGTAACATTTTCACCATACCCTTTTTGTTTAATTTCTGTTTTAACTGTTGGGTTGCGTCGCAGCCGATTTACACTCACAAGGTTTAAATAAAAAATGGTAAGTTCGGCAATTTCAGGAATCATTGATTGAATAAAAATTGTTGATTTATTTGGATCAATGCCAATGGCTAAATAATCAAGCGCAACTTGCAAAACGTTGTCACGAACTTTTTGTGGATCCTTAAAATTGTCCGTCAATGCTTGCACATCGGCAATCATAATAAATTGTTTATATTTTTCTTGTAGCTCAATGCGACTTACAAGTGAACCAACATAATGACCTAAGTGTAATGGCCCTGTTGGTCGATCGCCCGTTAAAACAACGTCTGGACACGCCATGTAATGATACCTTCGTATGTGTGATAATAAAATATAAAAACAACGGTACGTTAGAATTTAGGATACCAGAAGAAATAAAGAATCAAAAGTACAATACATTTTTTCAACTTTTTTAAATGCAAAAAAATTTCCCCAGAAGCTAATTACAGCTCCTGGGGAAATAATTCAAATCTTTTTCTATAAATATATTACAGACAAATATCTGAATCAAAATGTTTAAGAAAACTTAGTTTAGGAAATTTCACTTGAGACACGAGACTTGAACATGTATTCCATACATCTTAAAAAAAGCTTGGCTTAGCTTTAACTTGATGATTTTAATAATTATACCATAAGTTTAAACTTGTAGTCGTTATAGTTAACAACGCACCAACAACACCCACACGACTCCACCATTTACCTTCTGTACGAATCTGGCCTAGTTCTTCTTGTTCTTTTTCATACTTTGATTTTTTAGCGTCGATTTTGCGTTTCTTTTTGATATGTTCAAGACCATCAAGCAAATCTTCTTGTGTAATTTCGTAGCGATCATTTTTCATCATTGAATATGCAGATGCTTGTATAAGAGCCTCTAGATCAGCACCAGAAAATTCGTTAGTTTGTTTAACTATTTTTTTAACATCAATATCATATGCGCAATAACGATTTTTAAGGTGATGATTTAAAATATCAAGACGAGCTTTTTCTTCTGGCAGTGGCATTTCTATTGTTACACTAAAGCGACCTGAACGTTTAAGTGCAGGGTCAATATGTTTTGGTTCGTTTGTTGCCGCAATAACAACTATGCCTTCGTTGTCTTGCCCCATTTCAATGAGCAGTTGGTTGATTGTTTGACGAGCATTAATTGAACCTGAATCAGAACCTTGGTTTCTAAAACCAATTGCATCAATTTCGTCAATAAAAATAATTACGGTTTCACCTTGTTGAACAAGAGCACGCGCTGTATTAAAAATTGATTTAAGTCGAAGGACTCCGTCACCTGCGTATCCAGTATTGATAACTGCCGCAGAAACATGCATAAACTTTGAATCAGATGAGCCTGCAAGTGCGCGAGCAAACAGCGTTTTACCTGTTCCTGGTTTGCCAACAAGTAAAATACCATGCGGTTCCTTAACGTTAAATCTTTTTAATCTGTCTCTATTGCTTAAAGAATAAATAAGACGTTCTTGTTCTTCACTTAGGTCGCCAGCAACATCGTCAAGTGAAAGAGGTTCTAAATAAAGAAATGATGACGCGGCTATAGATTTTTCTTTGTCTGCTTTGCCGCATGGAGTTTCTTTGGGTTCTTCAACTGGTTTTTCTGTTTGTTGTTCGGCAGGAGTTTTGGTAGGATTATCATTATTACTCGACACTTTAAGTTCAATTGTGAGATCTTGATCTTTACATTCACCTAATTTATTGGTTAGAGTCTGATAAAATTGCATGAATTCCGGCGATTGAACCTCCTCTTGAATAGAATCTTTTATTGAATTTTTTTGTGTTTCAGTACTCTCTGATGCAGAAAAAACTACTGGTGATAACAATAGTGCTAATAAAAATACTTTATTAATAGACATACATTTGTCCCCATTTAATGAATTTTAACTACTTACTCGTGATTCACCCTGTATAATTTATCAATTATACTCAATTGATGTACGAGCTTTATAGATGAAAGTATAGATAAATGTAGTGTTTTGTCAATGGTTGGCAAAAAATTATTTAAAGTTGATTTAATTATTTCTATTATGAAAAGGCCGAGAAGGGAATACGATCGTCCTGCCATGCCCGGCGTAGCTTTATGCGAAGCCTGGGAGCTTGTCGAAGGGTTCTTGTCGAATGGAAACCAAAATCAATTCTGGGCATAAAAAAAGGACCGAGCATAACTCGATCCTTTTTTGTTGTAACTGTTCTTATATTAGAAGCTTATACCAGTTTTAACCCACAAACCAACTTGTGAAAGAGCAGTGCGTCTGTGCGCAGCTTCATACGAGATACCAAATCCAATATTGGTTGGACATCCGCATATATCACGTTCGTGTGCTGCTGCAAAATAAATCTTGCTGCTCAAGGCCGATGGATGCTCTGCCGAAGACAGGTCAAGATCATCATTAGTAATTGCTACAAATTCAGAATCACTTGCAGGAATTTTGTTATCCAAGTCAACAACAGCAATGCATGCACCACTTGCAGTTGTTAGATTAGTTTCACGGCACATTCCTGTGATATCAAAAATACCAGCATTAATTTTAGGACAACAGGTGCCAAAGCTAACTTTTTCGCGTTGTCTCCACCAGAAGTCATAACCAAATTCAAGATGCCAATCACAGCGTTGATAATGTAATGCAGTCCAAATGTTAATACTGCCACGCGGACTCACATCCACATCGTGCGTTAGGAAGTTTACACCTGGAGTTGGATTTGAAACATTTTCCGGAGTAACCAACAACAAGTTCCTGCTCCAATCACCATTTTTGCATAGGTCAAAGGTACGACATTCACGCGCTTTTAAGAAGTACGCGCAACGCGCATCTATCATCCAAACAAATGAGCGATTGCAACTGTTACAAATTTGGTAATCAGCGTTAAGGCCCAAACCTAGTCCAACATGACCTTTACCACTACCAATAGTTGGTTCAAAGGCATATTCTGCTCGTGATCTGTTACCAGTCGGAACAAAGAGTATACCATAAGCACCAACATGATGGTCATCACACTTACGGAAATCCCATCCCAATTTCAAGTTAATGTCATCAACGCCTGTTCGAGTTTTAGTTCCGCAATAAAATTGTTGGAAGTTTCTATTATTGTTACTCAAACAACAAGACAAGGTCTGATCGCATTGTAATGCACCTTGATTTTCAAAGCATTCTTCCATATTTAAAGAATGTCTTACATGAACAATTGGCACAAAGAAGCTTAGCCACATATCTCTTATATAGTCTTTATCACAAACACAAATATCTCCAAAGTCTACCCGACCTTGAAGTGCAAATCCAATTACTTTTCTTTCTGGTCGTACTCTAAACACTGATTCGAAAAATTGATGCGAGCTTGCAGGCACATTGTCACCAAATGGAGAAGCAACAATCCCACACCATAATGAATTGAAGTCAGCTTCACCTTTTTCGGCTACATTAATACATTCTTTACAACCTGGCAAAAAGAATTTTGCAAGGCGAGATTTATCAACTGACTGATAGTAAAAGAGCGATGCACCCAGCCTTAACCATGGGAAACAACAATTTCCATTGTCGGCATAAGAACCATAGTAATAATCGTAATTAGTAAGTGCATGTTCTAAAGTTGCATCCTGAGAAAGTGGGCGCGATCTGAAAAACGTTGATGAGTGACATGGTTTCTCACAGTAATCGTCACTTATTGGACAAGTAGTTGAGCATTCACTCACACAACTGCTTACACAACCAGTTTGGCAGCTATTGTTACAATTTTGGCCAAATGCCACCATCGGTATTAAACTGAATATTCCACCGAGGAACATCAGCCTAATTAACGTATTTTTCTTCATGTACTTCCTTTCATTTATTATCCGCAATTCAATACTACTGTACAGTTTTATATATTTCACAATAAATATTCAATAATTTTATAAAAAGAGTTAATTGTCCTTTTATATAAAGGATTCATCATATCTATTTGAAATATATAAAATGATGAAAAGGACAAAAAAATTGAAAATCTCGAAAAAAACAAAAAAGTCTACACAATAAAGAATTGTTACCATTAATCAGAAGATAACTCAAAATCAGGCCATGCATGTGTTATAGTAATACTATGTTGCAAATAAAACCTTATATAAAAGTATTTTGTATGGTACCACTTTAAAAAGATACCTATTACTAATCCCATATTTCTTAAACTGATTAAATTAACAATTAAAGAAAAATAATCAAAAGGAAGTAAGAATGATTATCAAGTACATAAGAAAAATAGTTAAAACGATACTTAAGAAAATTTGGACCTTTTTTTTACATGGCCTTTTCACCATTTTGCCCATTGCTATTACTGTAGGTTTTTTTTATCTCGGCCTAGAAATAATTAAAAATTGGTTGAAACCATTACAACGGTTTCAACCAGAGTTCCTGCAAAAAATTCCTTACTCTGAGGTAATAGTAGCAATAATTATTATTCTGCTCATCGGAAGTGTACTCAGAACATTTATCGTACGATCACTTATGGGAGCTCTTGAATCAGTTATTTTTAAAATTCCGTTAGTTAAACCAATATATTCGGGCATCAAACAACTTGTCCACGCACTCAACCCAGACCCTGATGAGCACGCTGCCTTTACTAAAGTAGTTATGATCGAATTTCCATTAAAAGGGACCTACAGTTTAGGCTTTATGACAACAGAAGTGCCCCCAAAATTAACACCACTCTGTAACAAAAAATTCTTTAATATTTTTGTACCAACAACCCCGAATCCAACAACTGGTTATTTTATTATGGTTGAAGAATCAGATTTAATTGTAACTCCTCTGACTCGGCAGGAAGCTATGGCCATGATTATTTCCGGTGGAATAATTCAGCCAAAACATTTGATGAAAAAGAATAGTTACCCGAGCGTTGCCTCAAAACC
>JABSSP010000164.1 GCA_013213985.1 Candidatus Babelota bacterium
GGCGTTCACTTTCAACCGCGTAAAATAGCGCGGTTTTACCCTCGTTGTCTTCGTCATTAATATCAATTTTTTTGCTAATCATCCTATCGACAAATGCATCATCATTGCGCATTAACGCTGCCATAAGTCCGTTTTGTCCCAAACTATTTTTTTCATTAAACTTTCCATAACCTTGACCCAAAACCCGATCCGGCTTAGTCAAAGCAGAAAGAACACTGTCTTGACCAGAGTAACCTCGTTTTTTAGCTAATTGGGCAGGAGTTAAACCTTCTTCATTTTTAATGCCCAAGTCAAGAATAGAGTTGTAGTTGTCACGCATCGTCCTAATCCAGATTTTATCACGCCTTTCAGCGGCAAGATGCATCATGGTGTTGCCTTGATTTGTTTGAGCATTGATATCAGCACCATAATCAAGAAGCAATTTTGCGACTTCCAAGCGCAATTTTTTATCAGTGATATCAAGTACTTTATGCATGGCACTTTTCCCCTTAGCATTTGCAATATCTGGTTTAGCGTCGTTATCAAGTAAGAGTCCCACTAATTTTGCGGTGCCACTATAATTAGAATTATTAATTGCAAGGAGTAATGCGGTGTCACCTTGCTGCACAGAATCTGTTTTAGACTTAAAATTAACCTTTGCTCCGTGGCGAAGAAATAACTCTACAATGTCATACATTCCCTTCATTGCCGCATTCATCAAGCCGGTATACCCACTTGTGCTGTATTCATTAATCGGAGCATTTGATCTTTCTATTGCACGTCTAATTGATGTATCGCTGGCAATTGGATCAAACCACTGGGCAACACAAAAAATTGATTGAATATAAAAAAGAGAAATCCCAAGCGAAATAATAAGCGCTTTAACGCTCAATGCCAGGAAAATTAGTTGTTTGTCCTTCATATCCCACACCCCATGATTGATCATACATCCCCTATGATTTTTTATTTTATACTTCATATTACCAGGTATAAATTACTATTATCAATGGTTCTGGGACAAACAAAAAAAGCCACGTAACTATGCGCAAAAAATATAGGGTGCTCAAAGCAGGGCTGACGCCCTCCTCCCCTTTTTAGGGAAAAAATAAAAAGAGTAATAATGGTTTTTTAAATAACATTCAATAAAATCGACTAAAAACACTATTACGTGTATTGGTTATTATTATGAATGACTGGGTGAAAACGACGTGCGATTGGTTCTTTTTGCGTTGGGCTTCTTTTTATATGCGCGTGGGTATACGCACAGTCTATAGAGATAATGGGTTTTATATTCTTTTGGTGATTTAATAGGTAATATTCCTTTTTTCTCCCCTTTAACCATTGAACCACTGACCATAAAGGCTCCCCCTGCGGAGGGAGGGTCTGCGCCCTTTCGTCTTGGACCGACGCAAATAACGGAGTCAAGCCCAATCCACCTTCTTTAATTCCTCCTGGAAAAGGTGGATTGGGCGAAGGACGGAGTGCCCTGCGTCGGTCCAAGACGATTATGGGTTGAGCGGATTACATAAAGGTTGTGTTATGCGACTGAGCTTCTCTTGGGATCGCGGTCAATGTGGCCTCATTTAACCATCAGGTGGTGTCCCCTTGAATATATTGAAAAACAGATATAAGAGAATATGAGTCAGGCCCACTAAGATTATTTTAGTCTAATATTGACAACTGAGGGGTTAAAAGGTATTATAGTAACCATAAATTAGCACATTAAAAACATATTAAAATTGTGAGGATTAGATACATGGCAAAAAAAATCATAGGAATTGACCTAGGGACAACGAACTCTGTTGTGACCTTCATCGAAGGCGGATCTCCAAAGGTGATTCCAAACAAAGAAGGCGCAAACACAACCCCTTCTGTCGTAGCTTTCACTAAAGATGGCAAGCGTCTAGTTGGAACCCTGGCTAAGCGCCAAGCAGTGACCAACCCTGAAAATACCATTTATTCAGCAAAACGTTTTATCGGAATGCAATACGATGAAATGGGCAAAGAAATTGGGCGTATACCTTACAAAATGACAAAACGGAGCAACGGCGACATCGCCATTGTAGCCCAAGGCAAAGAATATACTCCACAAGAAATTTCTGCTGCTATATTGTCTCAACTAAAACAAACTGCGCAAGATTTCCTTGGCCAAAAAGTAACTGAAGCGGTAATTACCGTGCCGGCGTACTTTAATGACGCTCAACGTCAAGCAACTAAAGACGCAGGTAAAATTGCTGGTTTAGATGTAAAAAGAATTATTAACGAACCAACCGCTGCTGCCCTTGCATACGGAGCCGACAAGAAAAAAGATGGAACTGTCGCAATTTTTGACTTCGGTGGTGGTACATTCGATGTTTCAATTTTAGAAATCAGTGACGGTTTAATCGAAGTAAAATCAACTAACGGTGACACTCATTTGGGTGGTGACGACGTTGACCAACATCTTATTGACTACATTGCAAACGAATTTGCAAAAGAACAATCAGTTGATTTACGTAAAGACAGCATGGCATTACAACGTTTAAAGGAAGCAGCAGAAAAAGCAAAAATCGAACTTTCTTCATTGCAAGAAACTGAAATTAACTTACCATACGTCACAGCTGACGCATCTGGACCAAAACATTTAAACATGAAAATTACACGCGCAAAACTCGAAGCGCTCTGTAGTGATATTTTTGATCGTCTTTTAACTCCATGTAAAAAAGCATTGCAAGATGCAGGCATAGGTAAAGATAAAATCGACGAAGTTATTTTAGTTGGTGGTTCAACACGAATTCCAAAAGTACAAGAATTGGTAAAAAACTTTTTTGGTAAAGAACCAAACAAATCAGTAAACCCTGACGAAGTTGTTGCAATGGGTGCCGCAATTCAAGGTGGTGTACTTGCTGGTGATGTAACTGACGTACTTCTACTCGACGTTACTCCCCTGTCACTTGGTATTGAAACTATGGGCGGAATTACAACTCGTTTAATCGAACGTAACACAACAATTCCAAGCAAAAAATCGCAAACGTTTTCAACTGCTGAAGACAATCAAACTGCAGTGGACATTAAAGTACTCCAAGGTGAACGCGAATTTGCTAAAGACAATAAAGTTCTTGGCCAATTCAAACTAGAAGGCATCCCTGCTGCACGTAGAGGAACTCCACAAATTGAAGTTACCTTTGATATCGATGCCAACGGAATTGTAAATGTTTCAGCAAAAGACAACGCAACAGGCAAAGAACAACAAGTTACTATTTCAAACAGCAGCGGTTTAGATAAAAGCGAAATTGATCGCATGGTTCAAGAAGCAAAACAACATGAAGCTGAAGATAAAAAGAACCGTGAAACTATCGAAAAGAAAAATCGTCTTGACGGTATGATCACAGAAGTTGAAAAAACATTGAAAGACAACAAAGAA
>JABSSP010000165.1 GCA_013213985.1 Candidatus Babelota bacterium
AAAAACAATCTGCAAGTAAAAATGCGTCACGGTGCAAACATGTACAACGCGCATGTAGAATTTTTACCAAACAACAGCGCACGTGTAAAATTATCTGGCCGTGATCAAGGAATTGCGCCCGGTCAATTTACCGTTTTTTATGACGGTGAGGTGTGTTTAGGTGCAGGTGTTATAGCAACAGAACAAATAAAAAAATAAAAAGGAAAGTTGTGCAGTTACCCGTAATCACTTTTCCAACCTGGTTGACGATTGTACGCATTGCACTTGTTCCGTTTATTATTGCGGCAATAATTCATGATCAATGGACTGTTGCGGTACTTCATTTTTTTATTGCAGTCATTACTGATTTTTTTGATGGTTTTTTAGCACGCCGATGGAAACAAGAAAGTGCGCTGGGAGCAGCGCTTGATCCACTTGCAGACAAACTTTTAATGCTTGGATGTTTTTTTACCCTTGCGTTTGTGCAGACGTCTGCGTTTCAAATTCCTCGTTGGTTTTTTATTGTGTTGCTCGCAAAAGAATTATTTTTAATTATTGGTTTTTTAATTCTTAACTTTTTAAAAAAAGAACCGTTCATTGCGCAATCAACTATACTGGGCAAGTTAGCCGCGTGCGCACAGTTTCTTTTTGTTTTTATTGTTTTAGTTGGTCAATTTTTTAACATGCACATTACTGGCATGTATCCTATCTCATTATTTTTAATTCTTGTTTTAACGCTTTCAGCTCTTGTGCAATACCTGTATAGTGGTTATAGATTTTTAGTTCGATAACCACACTTTTTGTACAGGAATAAAAAACATGAAGCATAATCATTTATTCTTTTTTTTAATAAGTTTTGTTGCATTATTTTATGGAATGTATGCGGCTGAAAGTTTTACCGTTGCTCGTACAAAAAAACGTGCACCAAAAATAACAAACGAACAGTTGTGCAATCAGTTTGAGGAATTAATGCATAGGTTTTCTAACATACTTCAACTAATCGGTAAAATTCAAAATAAGTCGTTGGGTACAACACGAGCGCTGCTTGAGGGTGACAAAAATAATAGTCTGGTCAAAGCAAAAAAAGAAACGCGCAAAGAACATGCACAATCCATTGCACAACTTCTTAATCAGGCACGTTTGTTTGAAGGTCAATTGCGATCAATCGCATCTTTATTTGATTTGTGAATGTGATATACTAAAAAAGTTAGTTTCATACATTAATTTTATGAGGTTTTGATTGTGAAGAGTTTGAGAAGCATTGTTTTTATTTGTTTGGTAACTTTTGTTGGCCAGACTCAGTGTTATTCTACAAGTCATTATTACATTAAGAAAAAACCTGATACCGTAGGAACTCGAATAGTACGCTCTTTGTGCGATGCGTGTGATGAAGTATGCCAGGATATTGGGCCGTATACACTTGCGTTTTTAGCGGGATTGTTTGCCGGATCGCATGGCCGATGTGAGTATCATCATCGTCATCGTTATTATGGTTCTCCTCATGCTTCGGTAGTGGTTTATTCAAGTGACTGGGATCATCCGTGTACGGGTTCTCAACTATTGGCTTGTGGTATTGCATCTTTATTTGTGTACGAGGCATTAACATACCTTAACATACCTTTTTGACTGCAATGATCACGTAGTGTATTAGGGTTGGAAAAATTAGTTTTTGTGATACAATTTCAGGTATCGATTATTTGTATATCTCCAGTTTTTTGATCAGTTTTAAAGAGGATCTTTATGGCCAGTTATAACCGCGTTATTATTATGGGAAATCTTACCAGAGATCCCGATTACAAACAACTTGCTTCAGGACAGCCAGTTTGCCGTTTAGGCCTTGCATCAAATCGTCAATTTAAAAACCGACAAACTGGTGCTATGGTACAAGAAGTTTGTTTTGTTGATATTGATGTGTGGGGTGCACAAGCTGAAAGTTGTAATCAGTACTTACAAAAAGGTCGTGCTATTTTAGTCGAAGGTCGTTTGAAGTTTGATACGTGGGAAGACCCGAATGGTCAAACGCGCAGCAAGCATTCGATTGTTGCTGATCGTGTTGTGTTTTTATCACAACAAAATAGCGACGTTGCCTTTGATAATAAATCAGAAACAACCAATGTTAATTCTGCACGACGTTCACAAGAAAGTGAATTAGAAAAAGGTTTGCTTGATCAAATAGATCAAATAAAATCACGTACGCAAGCCAAAGCTCAAAAAGCAGCTGAAAAAGTTGAGGCGATTGAACCAGCAAAAGAAGTTGTTGCCGATGAAACTAAAAAAATTGCTAAGCCTGTCCAAGAAGCAACAAGTGTAACCGGTGATGCTGCACCAGTGACCAGTGCTACTGGTGAAATCGAATTTAAAGATACTCCTCCTTTTCAAGACGATCTTCCTTTCTAGTTTGTAAAAACAGTTTATATTCTCTGGTAAACATTGAAAAACGCCTTTAAACGGGCGTTTTTTTAGTTTTTAATCATTTTCTATCTTTAAAAAAATACTCAGCAGCAAGTATTGACATTAAAATATACCAAATATTGACAAATGATAATTTTTTAAACAATACTAAAAGTAACAAGTCCTTATTTGTCCAAGAAAAATGGTGTTCGATTGGTGGGAGATAATGAAGCTCGACAGGAGTAAAAGTATTCGATTATCTATTATTAGTATGGCTATCTGCTTGGCAATGTCTGCCATAATGTCTTTGTGTTCGCAGAACGCGGTAGTTATGCTCACCTTTGATCGGCTTTTGCCTCAGACGGACATGAGCAAACTTGTTGAACAGGTAGTCGCGCTCTGGTCTGATATTGCGCTGTTACATAATTCACAAGAGTATGACCAAGAGGATAGAGAGCAATTAGCTGATATGATTATTGGTAAGTTGACGCGGCTTTACCACTCTATCGTAAACCTCCAATCAGATGAGGAAACAAAATTAGTGTATATTTCACCAGAAAAAGCAGAATATTTATTATCAATTTTTTATCAGATTGGACGTGAGCATAGTCAAAAAAAATGTCGTGGTCAGCAATCGTGTGAAACGTTTGAACTGATTGGAAATTTTCTTACAACAATTGAAGATGCGTTGTTTGATGTACTTGATGAAAAATAATAATTATTCTAACGAAACAATCCCTTTGTTTGTTCCGACCAAAAGTATGCCAAGTGGTTCTATATTTTCTATCCAATTAAATGTGCACACTTGATCCAAGATTGGATTAAACAAAATTTGATCTCCATTGCTATTCCATTGTAAGGTATCAATAGGAAGTGAAAGCAGTTTATTTGTTT
>JABSSP010000166.1 GCA_013213985.1 Candidatus Babelota bacterium
ACAGATAATCCATAAATTAAATTGGTTGCCGCACCGGTACGAGAACTTTCCGCGGTTCGTACAACTGGCGTACCTCCGGTGTAATATTCAGTAATCAAGCCAATAACAATGCCTGAAACACATCCAAGAACTACTGAAATAAACAAACCTAACGGAAGATTCGCCCATGAAATGTATCCAAACGTTGCTGCAAGAAACAATACAATTGCAATATACGTTGCGTTACGTAACATCGCTGCAGGCTCTGCTTTAAAAATAAAATTCGAAACCAGTCCAATAAACGAACTGAGTAATCCAATAGCTGCTAAAACAAGTGGTAATGTTGTATACGAAGCATCATTTCCATACGTACCAATGGCTAAAATAATCGATGCGACCATTGCGCCAACGTATGATTCATAAATATCAGCACCCATACCAGCCGTGTCACCGACACAATCACCAACGTTGTCTGCAATAACTGCAGGGTTACGTGGATCATCTTCAGGAATTCCTGCTTCAATTTTACCCACTAAGTCAGCACCAACATCAGCAGACTTGGTAAAAATACCACCACCGACACGCGCAAAAAATGCAACTAAACTTGCACCTAAACTAAAGCATGTTAACAATAAAACAAAATTAGGTTTCCCTGAGAAAAAATAAAAAACGGAAGCTAATCCAAGCAAACCAAAACTTGCTACGGCAAAACCCATAACACCGCCACCGAAAAAGGCAACAAGGAACGCTTCATGCTCGCCACCCTCTTTGGCTGTAATAGCCGTACGAACGTTTGCATCAGTTGCTGCAAACATCCCAATAAATCCAGTAATCATTGAAAGTAGTGCACCTGAAGCAAAAACAAGTGCTGGTATATGACCAACAAACCACCAAATAATTCCGCCAACAAGCAATGCAACAAGAGCAATAATTTTGTATTCTTCACGTAAAAAAGTGAATGCTCCAGAACGAATTGCACGTGCTATACGCGCTGCTTTGTCATTATCAACAGCAAGTGCCCGAACCCGTGTAATCAAAAACAAAACAACTGCAAGTCCTAAAAGACCAACGCCTGCAAAAATATAGAAAAAGTTCACCATTGAAAGACCTTTTCGAGAGTGTAAAAAATAATGATATAAGAACAGAATATATTTTAGATTACTTGCAGATAAGGATTTTGTAAAGCATAAAAAGGTCTATGTAACAATGAAAAAGCAGCCCCTCACACCCCCACTATTCTCTTGTCGGTAGCACTTTGCCAGACAAAATAGCTAAGGTAGGACAAGCATCTGAATGCCGCTCTTTTTTTTTATCAAAACTACTTATTTGCTCTTTTTTTTTATTTTTTTATTTTTACCAGCTCTAAATGATGCCAATCCCTTTTTAATCACTGGAATTAAGTACACAATCCCAAATAAGTTGATCAATAACATACCGGCTAAAATATAGTCGCCAATACTAAAAATCGTTGTAGCATCGAGCAGTGCGCCTGCAAACGCAACCGCACACACAATTGCATAAAACACATTTTCATAGCGACCACCGGTAAGACTGAGCCATGCTTGGCGCGTAACATAAACAAACGTAACCAACACCCCAACACCAAAGGATATTGATAAAAAGCTGCCAACCCAACCAGCAAGCCAACCAAATGCCGTGTTATATGATGCAATAGTTAATGCGGTACTTGTTAGACCACTATTCCACACACCGCTCGCAACAATACACCATGCAATTAAAAAACAAACGATAGTACTGATGAATGTACTTAACATTGAAACAAGACCAGCCCGAACCGGTTCTTTGCTACCCGTTGAAGAATATAAAATTGCCGCAGTACCAAGTCCTGACTCAGTTGCAAAAATGGAACGCTGGATACCGTAGCGCATTGCTTGTTGCACTGTAAAACCAATTAAGCCACCAGCTAGCGCAAGCGGAGAAAATGCGCTTGAGAACATTAATTTTAGTGAGGGTAAAAGCGATTGGTAATTGTATGCAAGAACAATAAATGTTGAAGCAAAGAATACAACTACTTTTACCGGAACTATTTTATCAGAAAGTGCAACGACACGTTTTGCTCCTCCGCATACAACGTAAATCATAAACAACGTCAAAATAACGGCAGTTATTATAGGAGCAATACCCCATGTAGTCTGAACACTGATTCTGATGGAATTAGTTTGCAGCGCGGTACCCATCAATAAACCAAACAACACACAGAAAAAAGCATAAGCTACAGACAAATAACGACCGCCAATGACTTCACGCAAGTAAAGCATGGGACCGCCCAGTTCGCTTTTTTTTGTCGTAGATTTTTCGCTATAGTAAACACTTAAATAAACTTCAGCAAATCGAACCGCCATTAAAAGCACACCAATAATAACCACCCAAATTGCCGAGCCAGGACCACCGGAATAAATTGCTGTTGCCATGCCCGCAACACTTCCGTTACCTAAATTTGTATTCAGCGTATTAATAAAAGCCTGGAGCGGCGTCATGTCCGCTTTTGCTTTTTTTGCACCTGATGGCTTCGCAGGAGAAAAAAGAGATTTCCAAGCTTGCCCAAAATAACGGAATTGAACAAAACCAAAAACAAGAGTACAAATAACACTGATACCAATAACGTATAGGTTCAGCGGCCAACTTAATAAAAACTCTCCTATTTGTTTTATCCAATTCATAATTATCCTCTATACTGATAAAAGTAAAAATAAGTTTAAATACATTAGTTTTTAGTATACTAAAGGACCAACATTTTAATAGCTGAAAATAAATATAATTAAGGATCTCTATGAAAATACTTGCCCTCGACTTAGGCGATCGGTGGACCGGATCAGCAATTTCTGACGGACTTGGCATCACTGCCCGCCCATATGAAACTGTTGCAACAAAAGAATTAGAAGCATTTTTAAAAAAAGCATTGTCCGAAGAACCAATTGAAACTATTGTTGTTGGTTACCCTAAAACAATGAAAGGAACAGAAAGCGAACAAACAAAAAAAGTTGTTGCGCAAAAAGAAGAACTTGAAAAACTGTTTCCTAAAGTGAAGTGGGTTCTCTGGGATGAACGCTTGAGCAGTAAACGAGCCGCTGCGGTCAAAAAAGCAAAAACTAAGGAGGCAAAATTACGATCACATTCGTTGGCTGCAGCTTCTATTTTACAAGTATATCTTGAATATCTATCAGCAAGTAGGACTTCTGCGGAATGAATAATCTATTTTCTTAATTTTTACGTTCCGTTCGTAAAGACCCTTCGACAAGCTCAGGGCGAACGGGATAAAATAAAATTTTCGCAGCGCGGCTGTGAAAGCCTACATTATTACCAACACCAACCACGTGAAAGCTTTTTCTATAACAATTAAATTAACAAAACCCATTCGCCCTGAGCTTGTCGAAGGGTCTTTAAGAATGGTTCAACTAAAAAATGTGTTATTAATTTTTTCTTTGTGTAAAAATAAAAAGAAAAAATGCCATAAAATAGCAGTTATTACGTTTTATTTCCCAATACCTCGATACAAAAGGCCTTTTGAGATTATTGACAAACAAGTCACAAATGAATTACGTTGATCTTATACACATAGGAGTGTGGATAGTGAAGCAAGAGTGACCTTACTATTCAAACAGCACTGCCAATACATGTTTTAAGAATGTAGGGAAGCTACAGCATGTGAAAAAAAGGAGGCAGTGTTAATGAAGTGTAAAAAGTGCGATGGATTGATGGTATTGCAATCTTTTTTTGATCACTTTCTCAATTTTGAAGGCTGGAAATGCTTAAATTGCGGAAGAATTATTTTAAAAAAAGATAAGATCATTGAATTCGATACGTTTAGTATCTTTTATCAACAGCAAAAATGTCGAAATAAAAACTAAAAAACATGTTTACTACATCTCTTGCTATTCAAAGCACCTATCAATCAGTTCAATGTGCCTTATTCCATAATAATGATCTAATCGAATGCATCACCCTCGATAAACGGGTCGCCAGTAAAAAATTGATTCCTACAATAAGAAGTGATCTTTTTTATACGCATGATCTCTCTTTGCATGATATTTCATTTATGTCAGTCAACTTAGGGCCTGCACCTTTCACCACATTGCGCGTAGTCATTGCAACGGCAAATGGCATTAGTTTTGCATCAGACATACCACTGATTGGAATTGATGGTCTCCAGGCTATCATGTTGGAAAATAAAAGCACTGATCATATCCCCGCTGTTCTTTTACTCAACGCATTTAATAAAGATGTTTATTTTGCGCTGCGCAATAAAGATCATAAAATAAAAAAAGGCTGCCAAAAAATAAATAACCTCTTGCAAGAACTTTACGAGCATTTCCCTAAAGACGTACCTGTCCGATTTCTAGGCAACGGTGCACAACTGTATAAAAAAGAAATAGAAGAAGTTTTCAAAGATCGTGCTGTTGTTTCCTCTGATTCAGTAGATGCTTGTTCAATCGATCAAATTGGTTTGCTGGGTTGGGAATCATGGCAAAACAAAAACAATCTGAGCAAAAAACTTTTACCACTCTATTTAAAAAATCAGATGCTTAAATAATAATTTTTACTTCTCTCTTTCAGCAAACAACTTTTCTACTTCAACATTTTTTTGTTCGTGTGCTATTTGTGCTGCGGTGCCCGTTTCAATATCAATTACCATTTCAGGATCTGCATTTGCTTCAAGTAATGCCTGCACAGCCTCTTCATTTCCATTGTAGGCCGCCCACATTAAGACCGTATACTTTCCAATTATATCATTGGGATCAGCTCCAAGTTGAATAAGCTTCGTAACAAATTGAAGGTCCCTTTTTCCCTCAATAGACTTCCACAATAATTTATTAAGCAATGCTTTATCTATATCACCTATTTCAGGTAACATAACATTAAAAGCATCACTATCATTTTCTTGTATGGCATACATAATCCCTTGCCCTAACATATCTGCAATATGACTCGGTGCATCCTTATTTAATTTTTGATAGGTGTTCCCCCATGTAAGCAAGACAGGAATAATTGACGGGTGATTCCTACGTGAATCGCGTGTTGAAGCTGCAATGTACAAAATAGGAGATCCATTTTTAAAAAGTGCATTGTTATCAGAAATTAAATTAAAAAATAACACTTGTTTTTTTTCATTATCACCATGGAGCGCAGCAAGGGCATAAATCAATTCCAGCTTATCATCACTGGTAAGCTGCGAATCCTGATCTTGGATAAGTCTACGAACAACATCATAAATACGTTCAGTGGGAACAATTTCGCTTACCACCGTTGCTATATCTTCAACACTGCGTGAAATTAATAATGGCCCAAGTGATAATTGGGAAATAATTTCTTTTACCGGCATACCTTTAAGTAAGTAATCAATAGCCTGAATCGGTGTTTTTTTTGGCCTCAAAGGAATTGATGATGACTTAGGGCCCCTCAAAAAGGCAACACTGCCACTAAAAATTAAAAGAAGAACCAATAAAAGATATATATCGTAATCTTTGGGCATCCTTTTACCAGATTTTTTCATTACTATCTCCTAGAAACCCCCTTTAAAACTTTCTATAACTACCATCACTTTAGTAAATCGAGCAATAGAAAGGCAATATTACTCTCAAAGAAACTTATAAGGGGAAAAGAGAAATCAGGAAAAATACGTTCTACAAATACCTACAAGCAGTGTCGCCGCTTGTACCGCACGTAAAATTGTTTGAGTCAGAGCACATGCCATAAAGCCATGTTCATCAAGCTGTTTTTCTTCGTCTGCAGTTAGTCCGCCCTCAGGTCCAAAGAACAAAAGAAACTTATCTGAAAAATTTTGAACGAAATTGAAATAAGAATGGATCGGTGTACCATGTGGATCACCATATATTTTTTGAAGATTTACTGTATTGATTTGATTTTGTTCCAATACATCGTGAAGTGATATAGGTTCGAATCAGTCCCAAAACCAAATCTATGAGTGTCACCTTTAAGGGACTATTTATGCTTGTTCAAAGAGGGATGATAGCGGTGATTATAACAATGACAACAAAGATTTTTTCCTGCAATGCTTTCTTTGAGATTGCTCCACTTTTCTGATACCCCATCACATAGACTAATAAAAGCTACGGCAACCGGGCTAAAAATACGACGAATGAAAACCATAAATTCTGATGGCGCTTCAACGCATTCAAGATTATCAAGACCATCATCAATGACATCTTGATCTAATTCATCAAAGGAACAATCAGTAAATAATTCTTCACTTTCACCAAAATTGTCGTACAACTCTTGAGTTTCTTGAGCATACACCTGTGGCGTGCAACCCATTGAAATTATACAAAATGTCATCACTAAATAACGTTTCATGTGTGTCCCTAAATAAAAGTACTGTTTTTATACTAAATTGACCTCTCTATCAAGTATATTGACTATATGACTGTGCAGCAAATGGAACTGGTAATCTTGACAACCACAGGCCTATTTTGTTTCAATTTCGTGTAGTAAGCATGCTTCCATGCACACATTCTTTAAAAAAAAGGGGATTACTCAATGAATAAACCAGATGCGGTCAATAAGCTCATAGTCGAAGTATGCATCCTTGCTCTCGATAATTGTATTGAAAAATGCCAAGAATATATTGATAGCTGCCAAAAATTCGCTGACAAATGCAGCACGGGCGATATGCAGGAGTGTGCAAAAGAAGTAGGAATCTGTAAAAAAAGATCTCGAGCGTGCTTGAAAGCATGCCAAGAAGCAATTATACGATCAGAAGATTACCTCTCAGAATCAACAGTCCCAGCTGTCATTGAAATGGTAGACCAAGCAGTGCAATATG
>JABSSP010000167.1 GCA_013213985.1 Candidatus Babelota bacterium
ATTACCCTGAATTTGCCCAATTTTTAATTGATTCAGGGATAGAATCGATTTCCTTTAACCCTGATGCGATTATTCCCTTTTTAGAGTGGTACGCAAATAGAAATGCCTAATACCGAGCCAAGTAGGCATAGAGGGTACTTTTTTTTCATAAAAATTTAAGCTTTTTTACAGTGATAAGCGTAAAAAGTCTAGTAAATAGGTACTTTTGGCCTTGACGAGGTTTTCAATTTGTACTATTATAAAAAATACTTATGGCGGGGATGAGAGCTGGTCCCCATCTCTGGGGAGTGTCTCCATCAAGCATCTATTCTATCTCGTTTCGACATTCTTATTTTTATGATTATTACAGCTTCGTTTAATAAGGTTTATAATGCCAAAATTTAATGAATTTTCGTTGCATCCTCAATTAGTTGAATCTCTTTCAAAGCTTGGTTTTACTGATCCAACTGAGATACAAGAAAAAGCAATTCCTCTTTTAATTGAAAAAGATAGAATTGATTTTCATGGTCAGGCTCAAACAGGAACAGGTAAAACACTTGCGTTTGGAATCCCATTGATTCAGCGAATTAAGGTCGATGAACACAAAACACAGGCGCTTGTTATTGCGCCAACCCGGGAATTAGTTTTACAAATCTGTAAAAGTTTACGTGAAGTAGCAGTACCATTAGGTATCTCAATTGAGCCTATTTATGGTGGTGATTCTATTCTAGGTCAAATCAGACGTCTTAAAAAAGGTGTACACATTGTTGTGGGAACGCCAGGGCGTTTGCAAGATCATTTGCGTCGTAAAACACTTTCTTTTTCTTCTTTACAAACATTAGTCCTTGATGAAGCAGATATTATGCTTGATATGGGCTTCAAACAAGAAGTAGAAGAAATTCTTAAATACGCGCCAAAAGGGCGTAACATTTGGTTGTTTTCAGCAACTGTTAAAGATGGTGTGCGCCAATTAATGCGCAAGCATATGTCCGATACTGTTACGGTGGAAACAAGCCAAAAAGAAGTTGGTTCAAGTAAGACTACACAATATTATTCTATCATACCAGACAGAGATCGCTTAGAAGCGTTGCTTCGTTTTATTAATGTGAGCTCCGAATTTTACGGTATCATTTTTGCTCAAACAAAATTACGTACCGCTGAACTTGCACAACAACTTAATCGTTTAGGGTATAGAGTTGGTGCATTGCATGGTGACATGGATCAAGCGCAACGTAATCGTGTGACTGAACAATTTAGAAAAAGACAATATACCATCTTAGTTGCGACCGACGTTGCAGCACGTGGAATCGATATTGCCGATTTAACTCACGTTATTAACTATTCAATTCCAGAAGATCACGACAGTTATGTGCATCGCATTGGAAGAACAGGTCGTGCAGGTAGTGAAGGTATTGCAATTAGTTTTATAAAACCGTACGAAGTGCGAACGATACGATTGTTTGAAAAAAAATTCGGTGTTTCAATTAAGCCAATTGATGTTCCGGGTGAAAAAGAAGTTACACAAGCAAAACTTGCTGAAGTACAAAGTTATGTGCAAGAAGCACAAAAACCATCTACTGCACAAGAGCCAGTAACTAAAAAAATTCGTGGTTTACTTGGTGAATTTGATACTGAACAACTTTCTACTCTTTTAGCAGATATGCTTAATGACAAGTTCTTCAAAGTATTAACGCTTGGACGTGATAATCTGAAAAGTTTTAAATCAACATCAAGTTATGATTTAAATGCGTCACATTCAGCTGAAGGTGCAGAAGAATTAATTCTTTTCTTAGGCACTGACGATGGCGTCGATAAACAAGATGTTATTAATGTCTTGCGTACATTACCTTCTGCAACAGAAGAAATGATGGCGCGAGTTCGCGTACTCAAACGCAGAACATTTATCAAAATGCCAAATGGCGATGCAGAAAAAGTTGCAAAAGAAATGCGTGGAGCTTCACTGTGCGGACGCAGAGTTCGCGTGACAGTTGGCATTGATCGCGGTCCACAAGGTGGTTTCCGTGGACGTGGCGGCAACTTTAGTAGTAGCAACAACAGGGGAAATGGAAATCGCGGTGGACGTAGCAATCGATTTGGTCGTCCAGCTAGTCGCAGATAATTATAAATATAAGAACAAAAAAAGAGCGGATTATTTCCGCTCTTTTTTTTGTCTGTAGCTGATTAAAGTAAATGCTCTATCGGCATGCCTTTTTCTAACAGTCTAAGGCGTTGTACATCCGTGAGTGCATTATTATGTATAAGTTCGAAATGAAGAAGTTTACTGCGCATTCGTTTAATAAACCCTTGTACCTTTCTTTTTTCTCCTATAGGCGGACCGTAAGGAGTATTTATGACCGACGTGGTCATATAGACTTCTAGTTGAACCCAAAGTAATAATAATAATCTTGGTATATCGTTAATGTTTTTATCTATAGTATCGATCATTTGTTTTAGCTCTTTAAGTTCTTCCGGGCTAAAATCTTCTATGTCATTCTCTATCAAAAGCTTAACATCCTGCCATGCATCTGCTAGAGATTCATCGATATGACCTTTACAGATTTCTAGAATTCTTTTTCCTTTTTCTTTTTCTCGTTGAAATTTTGTCTTGGTTCTTTGGTTATATTCATCTATCCACAATTTGTCTCTTTGGTATTCCTCTTCTTCGGTGAGTTCATTATCATCCTCTAAACAATATGCCATTGAGTTAATTGAAACTAATATTGTTAAAATTAATATTAATTTTATTTTCATTGTAAAACTTTCGTTGTTTTAAAGAGTATGGACTTCATATGGACGTTGATTATGTGACAAGCTTTTGTTTTTAGATGTTTTCTTCTTAGACTTTTTAGATTCTTTTTTTGAAGAAGTTTTGTTGTACCAATACACCAGCCCAGCTATACAGTATCCTAGAGTAAGAATAGTTTTTATGGAGGTGTTATCATTTTTTCCGGAATACAGCATTTCTTGTGATTCATTGTCATTAGTCGATAGAAAACTATAATATTGCTTCATGTATTCCTGTTCTCTTTTTTCTGCTAATTCCTTTTGTAGTTTTTTTAGGTATTCTTGTTCTTCTTTCTTTTTTTCTTCTTGATAACGAAAATCATGAATATCACGAGCCTGTAAAATGTGATTTTCATTTATGGATGTAGCGTTTTCTTTTTTTGCGATTTTTTCTGCTTTCCATATTATATCTTGTAGAGTATATCGTTTGCATTTTTTTGTATTTTCTACAAGTTTGGCTATGTCTACTGTATTAGGTAATGAAGCTTTTTTAAAATAGTGTGTTATAAGATTATGTCGGCCTTTTATATCAAGTGGTGGCCACCAAAGTTCTATGGTACTAAATAAGTCTTCAGTAAAAATTTCCATCCCTTCCGCTGGTGAGAGTGGCCGAATACTCATGATGAGGGTAATGTTTTTATTTAACCAAGTTTTTTTCTATTTCTTTTTTTATGGCTAATGTAATATTGTAATAACGTGAACGGTCGCTGTAACTTTCAGTATCAAGGTTATAAAAAGAACGTCTATGATCAAGCCAAATAACAACAGGACGTTCATTTTTTTTGAGATGGTTTTGTACATGATCAAAAATTTTTGAGATAACACTTCTTGGTCTCTCATATATAATCTCATCCATATCAATATACAACAGATCTGCATTAAGCGTCTTTGTTATTCTTTTGACAGCGAGTTCATTTGCAGCTAGACAGTCACCCATAAATAATAGGTTTGAGTGCAGTTCATTATTGGCTTGTCGTTCAATCGTATTATCAAGTGTTTGAAATACTACTTTTTGTTGGTCAGGGGAAAGATAATCATCAATATCATAATGAGGTTTTTTTTGGGGTTTGATAAAAGGCAATTTTAAATATTTAATGGATTGTTCATTATCTTGCTGTTGTATAGGGCTTTAATTGCTTTGTATTATGAATGTAATGATAAACATCAATGATAGTAATATTTTCTTCATGTACTTCTCTAAAATTAGATTGATTGTATGAACTATTTTTATTCTCAATAACCTATCACATCTGACAAATTTTTCATATTTATTTTGAGACAATTTGTAAACGTTCAGCTTTAAATTTATCTATGTAAAGTCCTTTAAACATTTGCAATGCGCAACGAATATAAAATGATAAATCTATATCTTTTTTTTGATCATCTAAAAGGGAAGTGATCATGACTTCGTCGGGTTTTTCTGTCCACTCCATACTCAGAGGCACTCCATCGGCATGAATAATGATTGGAAATGTTTCATATTCTAAAAATTTTTTAACCGTGTATATTTCTTTATCCCCGATAACAAAATAAAATTCTGCTGAAATTATGTTCTCAAATATGGGCATGAAACCGTGAGGTGTGCACACTTTAATGCAATACGTGTATAGATGTGACATTGTAAGTACCTTTAAAAATAACTTGCTTTAAGAGATATAATGGTAAATTCAGCATAGAGATCTACAAACTTTTCAATATAATAAGCAAAATCCATTCCATAGTGACCATCAAGAAAATCCTTTTTTCTTCTGGGGTCGAGGCAACACCAACTTATTTTTATTTTATTTGACTTACTTTTGTATATTCTAATATTTATACTTTGATCGTTGTCTGTTAGCAGGAATGGACCATCCTCTATTTTTTTTCATCTTTAATAATCATTCTAAGGGCCAATTGCTCAACAGGTATTGACTCTGTAATTGTGCCTGTATCGGTGACTATCTTTTTAAAAGTGTGATAAGCCAACTTAGCAGAGAGTGCTTTTTTAAGCACTGCCATTATATTTTTTTTTGAAAAGTTTAAATCTATCTTTCCATCAACTGAATGAATATAGCTCATTATTTACCCTTCAATATATTTTATACCTTGTTCTTTAAGCCATGTTTGCCAAGACTCGGTGAATGAATGTTTAGAATGAATTTCAAAGATTTTATTATTATTTTTGGCAATTGTATTTTGATGCATAAATGCTTGTTTAGCATTTTCCATTTGTGGAGCATCGAATGAAAATCGTTGCCAATTGACGTTCTTGCATTCTATATATCGGGTAGGGATAATAATATCCATTTCTCGTGAAGCTGTTCCAGCCTTCTTTTGAAGCCCCAATCCAATTATTTCTTCTTCCCGTACAACTTTTAATAAGGAGTTATAGAAATATTAAATAAAAATAAAAGGGTGAGAATTTTTTTGTACGACTTGTTTTTTTTGCTCTACTGTTTTTTGCTTCCTAACCAATTGTAAGTTCTTTCTTAACTTCGTTAACAATAGTTGTAATGAGTCTTTCCTTATCTATATTCCATATCTTGATTGTCCTGTCGTAAGATCCAGAGGCAAGCTGGGTTCCATCAGGGTTCCATGCCACTGACCTTACCCAGTCTGTATGACCATTGAGTGTATGCAAAAGTATACCCGCATGGGGATTCCATATCTTGATTGTCTCGTCGGAAGATCCAGAGGCAAGCTGGGTGCCATCAGGGTTCCATGCCACTGAGTTTACAAAGTCTCTATGATCATTGAGTGTCTTTTGATTTGGTAAGCCGAGATACCCAGCAATAGCTTCAATAACAGGCCCCTGGAATGAAGTTGTCATCATTTCCTTGCTCACAATTGCCAACGTTTGTTTTAAATCTGCAGTGTGTTCAAAAGGTTATTCATATTCTACTGGTGCTGCAGCGGCGTGCACAGCATGTAAAAAATGTAATGCGCTGAAAATGATCGCTGAGATTATAATTTTTTTCATTGATAGTGCCTTTCTTGAGCTACTTTTTATTTATTAATTACGAAGAACTTACGTGTGCTTTAAAATACTGTTACAGGTGCTCCAGTGACTTTGCTAAGTCTTGCTTTTTTGTATGCCATATTAGTTTACATAAAGATCAATGCTATTGACCGTCTGGCCAAATACAATCCTTCACACAATGATATCTCCATACTTTAAACGGGAAGCTTGCAAATATTGACACAGTGAGACGCATCTCATTTCTTAGTGTCCTTTTTATAGTGAGTAATAAATCATTGCTTACATGAAGAATATGATGCAAATAAAAGTGTAGTAATAAATATCTATATTTTTATTACATATCAGCAAGATCATCGCGCCATTTCATCATTGTCCGCATATATTCTCTTTCGGCAATTGCTTCAAGTGTATATAGTCCATGTTTGTAGTTAGCGCGTGCAGCTTTTAACTTTCCCTCTTCTGTTTTAGGACCCGTGCTTTTACCTCCATGTAAGCGGCAACGTCCGTTTTTCATTGATGGTTGTCTACATGGCTGATTAGCATTCTGGCGTGCTCGTGCACCGCATATAATTTTAGGCATGGGCTGCTCCTTTAGTTTTTGTGTTCATCCCTACTCCCCCCCCTAAACTCACCTGCTACTACTGCTTGACCACCATTATAACTTGAACATGTTGAACAGTCACCTTTTGTTCGCCCTTTCTTCTGTAGCGATTTAGTCTGTAGCGATTTAGTGTTTCTAGTGTATCGTTGGCAAGTCTCATTAGTTTTGTCGCACGGTTATAGTTTATATCAACGCCTGCAGATGTTTGATCTGGACTAGCGGCGTTTTTCAAACAAGCCATAGCATGATTATTTAGAGCTAAAATCCTGCTGCATAGCATGCCTTCATGAATATTATTTGGTTGCATGGCAATAAGTGCTTCATGTGTTCTTTTAATCATGTCAGCAGCGTCGGAATAATGAGACCTAAACATTGCTGTCATAGTTGAGGCGAGTATATGATTTTTCCTTTTTGCGGAAATCTAGATTCTTTTTTGTAGTTATTCTTTCATGGAGAATGTATTAAATCAAGACTTTGCATATCAGTGGCTAGAAATGATAGTAGTGATACAGCGTCATCGATAGAGACATAGCAACCATGAGAGTCGGTTCAAATAATGACATGAGAGAAAGAGGATGCTTGAATAGTGTGCCTAAGCAGACGCAGGGGATTACTTCTTTTTTAATGAGCTTAATTAATACACTAATGAATCCAAGGGTCATGATTATAAAGTTAATAGCATTTGAGGCTAGTGGATAAGCATGGAAAAGATAGGAAACGCCAAGCCCAATTTGTATAAAGGGAATTGCGTAGGCATACAGCGTTACATGTTGAGCAATAAGATTATATTTTGAATAGGCTTTTACAAACCCACGCAAATCAACCAATTTAAATGTTCCAAAAATAAGAAAAAAACCTGCCATAAAATCGCTCATTGCAAACATGCCATGCCATGACCCGGATATCCATTGTCTGATTAATGTGAAAGCAGTTATTGCCATAAAAATAATAACAACTGCATTATGGGATTTTACGCCATATTTCATTTGTTTTCCTCTGACATAAAAATCATTTCTATTAAAGGTACATTAAAAAATAGTTGAAATTCAATATAAAGAAATATATGATCATGGTATCTATTGAAAAGTAACCTTATTGGAAAGTTTATATGAAAAAGTATATAGTAGTCTTTGCCATTAGCGCGTTTATCATGCCAAGTTTACTTTATTCCACGAATGCTCTTGTCCAAGTGCAAAGCATAGAAGAGTTTGATAATATTATTAAAAAGAGCTTGCAACCGGTTGTTGCTCAATTTCATTCGGGTTGTCCAATTTGCAATGCAACACGTGAGCACGTAAAAGAAGTTATGTTACATTACTCTGACGTGCGCTTTCTAGAAATAGATATAAACAAAGTTCCTAATCTTACCGAGCGTTATTCTATTACTGCATTGCCTACTGTGCTTATATTTGAGCCTTCTTGCACGCAACCTGCCTATATAATTACAGGACCTACAAGAGATGATCTCGACTCAAAAATAAAGAAAGTTTTGTTAGAAAAAAAGTAACTCAGTATTGAATAACAAGTTATTGATTACTCTAAGTCTGAGTTCGCTTTCTTTATACTCTCTAACTGGGCCCCCGCGCTAAATTCAAGATTGATATATTCTTGGGATGCTCTATAGGTAAGATCAAGAAATTTTATTTTTGATTGAAAGGGGATCTCGCGCTTCATTATACCCTATCCTCATTTTTTCATCGAGGTCAGATGTCATGTTAGGCTTATTAGAAATTTTCTTTTTTCATAACGACTATTTGATTTATGAGATCTGCCTTGTTTCATGTCCGCATGGTATTTGTTCGTTTTCTTATACCGTTCCAGATAATTATGTAGAGACATAAGACCAACCTTAGTTGAGTATTCTTTAGTTATCATACCTTCTTCAAGACGAACGCCAATTATCATCATTCCGTGTTTTATGGATTGCTCTAAGAAAGGACATCTTTTACGCCAACCTTCCATCGTAGAAATTGCAATTCCCTTTTCTTGAAGCCATCGTTCAAGGGAAAATCGCCTAAGTTTTCTTTTATTGCGTGTTTCGGCGCACCACTCAACAAATTGCTCACCAAGTCGTTCTAAAAAGGATTCATTTGCAGGCTTTAAACGCATGAATCCATGATTAAAGTACTCGTCCTGCCACCGGACCCTCTTATTTCCATTTCTCTGCGAGCATGTTCTTTAATTGCGGCATCTACTATAACTTTGAGTAATTCTTCATTTATTTGGATATCGTTATTATGTACCTGGATATCTATTGTAGGTCTGCGAAATATCTCATTATTAACACTATTGTCAAACTCTAATTCTATTATACGTTCCTGGCCTATTTCTTGATTAGTGCTCCACAGACTTACATTTGCCAATAATGTTTTTGCGGCCCGCATGCGCATTGCAGATGATTCGAAAGAAATAAAGAGTGAACTTAAAATTGTGAGTAAGAATATATTTTTTTTCATGAATTTACATTGAATGTTTATCTATTTCTTTTTGCAGCCCTGTGCGAATTTTTTTTACTTCCTGTATTGTCATACATAAATCATTTTCCAGATTTGGATCGGAAGGATCTCTTCTTACTTTCCTGGGTAAATTTTCTAATCTATTTAAGAGTGTATAGGCCTGACTTTCCCATTTTTCTATTTTATGAACGAAGTCTTTAATTTGTGGGTCCTTCCAATCCCAAGTTCCAAACCATGTTTTTTTGTGGGCTTTATATCTACTGGTATGCACACCGAGTTCTTTTTCTAAAATAGTTAATTCAGTACACAATTCATCTAATTCCATCGCTAAATCCTCGATAACTTTTTTTCGCATGGATTCTGATAAATTATGATAGATTGCGTTTTTTTTGCATTCTTCTATTTTATCCCACTTTCCTTGGATTAATTGCTTACCTTCTTCAGTAAGATGATGATGTGTTTGTGTGCCTTTCTGGTAATTTATACCAAGTTGTTTATTTTCATTGGCAATTGATATTCCTGTGTTGATATTTGAAGAATTGGTATAAGGATTGTGGTGAATATTATTATAAATAGAAAGTTCTTTTACTAGCTGACTAAACAGTGAATCGCATCTTAGCATTGCTCCATTTTCCTCTTCCCAGGGTGGGAGTCTTGAGCTTTCAAGACCTTTATCTTCGCGTTGTTTAATTATTTTTTTAAGATCAGCATCTGGGTTTAATTTTAATGCTTCTATACATTCCTTTTTACCCTGTTCAAACATTTTTTCTTCCCATTCAGCGTTTCTTCTTTCTTCTTCTTCGTTCAGTAATGCAACTTTTTTCTTTCTTGCAATTGTAACTGCCAGTGCTTCCTTGTAGGAGTCTTGTTCGGTTGCGGCTGGACGATTGTTTTCCTTTACAAGTTCGCAAACTTCATTTAGTAAAAATTCCAGATCTCCGTATGAAAATTTTTCTTCTGCCATTTTAGCTACAAGCCAGTCAGGTGTTTTTTCACACTGTTTATATGTTTTCAGAGATTTGTACTCTTTCAGTCCATCATCCAGCTTTTTTTTGTTGGGAAGATCAACAGTTATAATTTGACTCATACGTTCAGTACGTTTAAACGCTGGATCAAGATCTCGTAATCTATTTGTAGTAAAAATTACCATGACATTATCATTCTTTAGTGCATCTATGTGGGCAAGTACGTGGAGCATGGTATTGCGCATGTCAACACTCGCTGATCCTCCTCCTAAGTTTTTTCTGTTTGGAATTACCGCATCAATTTCTTCGATCACGACTACTACAGGATATGTTTCAGCATCTTTGAGCATAGCTTCAAACAACATGTCGCTATACAACACTCCGTCTCCGGCATATATTCCACTAATAGCAGAAGCAGGTTGAACATATAAATAAGCCTTTCCCCTTTTTTTTATCACTACTTTTGCTACTTCTTTTGCAATACGTGTTTTTCCTGATCCAGGAGGTCCTTCTAATGTAACGGTCTTGGGAAGTTTTGTTCTTTCTCCTTTAGTGAATTCTTCAACTTGAGCAAACAACCTCTTTACGGGTTTAGAGCTTGGCATAATGAAAGGTTTTACCTCTTCTTCTTCTTTCAATTGTTCTATCTTTTGAGAAGGGTCGTCTGTTGGGGTATCTTTTTTTGGCTCATTACTTAGATATGTGCGAACTTTATTTATTCTTTCTTGAATAATTTTCTTTCTGTCTGTCGTCTCGCTATTGGCAAATTTGAGGGTAATGTGTTTGGGAGATTCTATTGGATTTTTTTGATTAGATTCATTTGTCGAAATTTCATGTTCATTACGACTTCTCATTGGTGCATCATGACCACGAAAAGTTTGTGAAATGAAACATAATTACAGTATTAAAAATTTTTTTTGTATATTCATAAAAATTACCTATTTGTTTTAATTGATTGCATGCTTTTGCCTATGCAAAAATGTATATAAAAAATGTTTTAATTGGTTGAATTTTGTTTTTTGAAAGTTGTTGTAAATTTTTCTACAATAACTTTGACTTGATATAAGTCTTAAAGAATTTTTTTCATAGAATTACCTTTGCTGCTTAATTTGGTTAAATGCTGCTCACAAACTTAAACTTCACTACTAACCAAATTCTATGTAAAACATTAGTAATTAAAAAATGTTTTGTCAAATAAAAAGATGAAATAACATGAACTTTTATTTATTTTTTGTTATTTTTCAAACATATCTCAGTACATATGTGAGATATTTTTTTTCTGATTATAGACAAATGATTCCATGGTGTCGATGCTTGCAAGATATTCTTTTAAATGGGGAGCATACGCAGGGTTTTGCAACGCCATTCCGATGCTTGCCTTAATCCATCCAATCGGGGTACCAATGTCGTAGCGCATTCCTTGTACCTTATACGCAAGTACTTTTTCGTTATTGTTCATCATTTGAGTGATGCCATCGGTCAATTGTAATTCGCCCGTTGCATATGCACTTGTTTGATCGAGTGCTTTGAAAATTTTGTGAGATAAAATATAGCGGCCAACGATGGCAAGATTTGATGGTGCGTCGCGTAAACTTGGTTTTTCGACCAAGCTAGACACGTGAAATAAATTTGGAGTAAGTTTTTTTTTGATTTTTATTATGCCGTATGATGATACACATTCAGATGGAACTTCTTGTACTGCAATGACGCTTGCCTTTTCTTGTCGTGCAACTTTAATCAATTGCGCAAGACCTGGCATTTGTGAAACAAAAATATCGTCTGGTAAAAATATGCCAAAATATTCTTTGTCGATCATATGGCGCGCAAGCCAGACTGCATGACCAAGTCCAAGCGGCTCTGTTTGTCTGATATAACTAAAGTGAGCTGTGTTGACAATGCGATCAATACTTGCAGTCAATTCTTTTTTGTTGCGTTCTTCTAAAAAAGCGTCTAACTCTGGAGAGGCATCAAGGTGATTTGCAATCGCTTGTTTTTGTCGTCCGGTTACAATAAAAAAATTGCTAACTTTTGAAGCTAAACCTTCTTCGATGATATATTGTATGGCTGGTTTATTTAGTAGGGGGAGCATTTCTTTTGGAACAGCTTTGGTGAATGGTAGAAAGCGTGTTCCAAAACCTGCAGCAGGTATGATAGCTTTACGTATGTCCACACCGTTCTCCTTTTTAGGTTACCAACTTTGTCTAGTTAAAACTGATCAAGAAAATTAATTTTTCCGTTGTGAAATAGACGAATATCGTCAATTTCATTTTTAATCATCGCAAGTCGTTCAAGGCCAAAGCCAAATGCGAAACCTGAATATATGTTAGGATTAATTCCCGAACTTTGCAACACGTTTGAATGTACAAGGCCGGCGCCAAGTAATTCTATCCACCTTGTTTTTTTGCAAATAGAGCAGCCTTTTTTACAAAATGGGCATGAAGCATCGATCTCTAATCCTGGTTCAACAAACGGAAAATATCCAGGCCGCACGCGCAGTTTAATATCGTCTCGTTCAAAAATTTTTTGAATAAATGTTTTTGCAGTTGCAAGTAAGTTAGAAATTGAAATATTTTTGTCAATTAAAAGTCCTTCTGCTTGGGTGAACATAAATTCATGTGTTGCATCCGTTGCTTCGTTTCGATAACATCTGCCTGGTGCAAAGACGGCCAGCGGAACTCCTTTGTCTTCCATTGCATGTGCTTGTACTGTTGATGTGTGAGTTCTTAATAACATATTCGGAACGTTAAGCCAAAACGTGTCATGTATGTCACGAGCAGGGTGGTCAGCGGGAATATTAAGTGTTTCAAAGTTGTAATAATCAGTTTCAACTTCATTACCATCTTCCACCGAATAACCCATGCTGATAAAAATATCTTCAAGCTGCTGAATTAATTGTGTATAAATGTGTAGACTTCCGCGGTATTGATTTGGTTTATATGCCGTAACATCAAAGAATTTTTCTTTCAGTGCCTGTTCGGTTGAATCGAAATTTTTGATTGCATTGGACCGAGTATTAAATGCTTGTTCAGAAGAAACTTTTAATTGATTGAAAAGTGGTCCCAATTCTTTTTTTTGTTCTAGAGACATCTGCTTGAGTTGTTTCATGAGTGTGGCAATACGTCCGCTTCTGCCTAAAAAATCAATACGTATTTTCTCTAAAGCGTCTGTGGTAGCTGCTGACCGCAGAACGGCGAGAAGTGCTTGGTGCAGTGAATTAATTTCTTCTTTGATATTTTTTTGCATTCAATGTCCGTAAAGTGCAGTTAAAGACGACGTTTTGGTTATTATAGCCTGTATTTGAAAAAATTTGAACTTTTTAGCTTTTTTCTTCTGAAAAGGGATACTTTTTTATTGTTTTTATGCCCATTTTTATTGACAAAAAATAGGTAATCAGTACTCTACAAAGGTGGCCATTTCTTCTTTTCTATGGCCATTTTTTATTTTGCCGGGGTAGAAATTGGTAATGGTCTGATGTGGGATTTAGTTAACACCTTTTTA
>JABSSP010000168.1 GCA_013213985.1 Candidatus Babelota bacterium
AGCGCGATAAAAAGAATGTTAAAGAAGTTCACTCGGGATACGAATGTGCCTTTATGATTGAAGGTATGGACGATTGGGCAGTAGAAGATCGTGTTGAATGCTTTATAAAAGTGCCTGAAAAATAATATTTTTATACTCATTACTCTTTTTTATTTTGATGTCTTACTAGGCCTGGGAATTTTTAGTGCACAAAAAGTCCCAGGCCTATTTTTTGCTTTTCTCTTTATCATTACTCTTTTTTATTTTGATGTCTCACCCATGTGCTTTTTGAGTTTTGTTGGGAAACAAGAACTTTTTATGAATTTCAGGGATATAAGCTAGCAATTTAGATTGTGTTGCTTTTTTGCTTTCGTGCACAAAAAGCACTCTACTTTTCAATAAAATCCTCTTTTAAAGCGAGACGAGGCCCGTTGCGTTTTTGATAAAAATAGTTTCATTGTTTTTTTGTTGTATCCTGAGAAAATTGATTATGCGATAACCCTGCAAGGTTACTCTCCGGCGGAAACGCTTGCGAGAGGAGTATGGTTAGATGCACTGCTTACATTTCAGAATGGCGGGTGAGATTCTTAAGCTATTAAGCTATAATTCCTTCTTGGCTCTCAAGAAGATTTTAAGAACCTCATCCGCCATCCTGTTTTTATAGAATAAGGGATTAATTTTTTACTTTTCGACTAAAAGATCTTTTTTGGTGCTGGGTGTCAAAAGTTTTTTTATCGTATTGATATTGCGTTGATCATCTGTAAGTGATTCTTTTGGGGTTTCCAATAATTTGGGAATATCAAAAAAACGGGGATCATTAAAGAGAAGCTTAAATGCTTCTAGGCTAATTTTTCCTTTTCCTATATCCGCATGTCTATCTACTCGCGTTCCGCAAGCTTTTTCTGAATCATTGATGTGTATAGCTTTCAATTTTTTTAGGCCTATTGTTGCATCAAAATTATCCCACATTGCCTTGTATTTTTTCTTGCTATCAAATTCATAGCCAGCTGCAAAAACATGGCACGTATCTAAACAGGCGCCAACCCTCTTCTTATTTGATGTGAGTTTTATTATTTCTGCTATTTGTTCAAAAGTGTAGCCAATGATGGAACCTTGGCCCGCCATAGTTTCTAATAAGACCATTGTTTTTCCTGGTGCAAGAGCGAGAGCCTTATCAAGATTTTGGGCAATTTGTTCGATACATTTTTCCTCGCTTGAGGCGAGGCAGGATCCTGGGTGCAACACAAGATAAGGAATGCCAAGTTCTTCGCATCGTTGCAATTCTATGGCAAGAGCCTTTGTAGATTTTTTGCTAATGTCCTTTTTGGGAGACCCCAAATTAATGAGGTAGCTTGAGTGTGCTACAACGGGAGAGATATCAGATTCTTTTTGCGCGGTCTTAAAATTTTCTATGTCAACGGTAGTTAATTTTTTCGCTGCCCATTGTCGGTTACTTTTGGTAAAAATTTGTATGGTGGTACAGCCAATAGATTCGCCACGAAAAATTGCTTGGTCTAAACCTCCGGCAATGGACATATGTGCACCAAAGAGTAATCGTCTTTTCTTTTTAGTCATAAATTTTCACGCCCTATTTTAGTGTTTTATATTTGTTTTATTGTTTAATGTAACGTTTTGCCCTCTCTCTGTACACGTTTCAACCCTTTCATTTTTTTGTTAATAAAAGTGCGCTTGTTATTTGACAAATTGGCCCTATCAATTACCATCAATACTAGTTATTTATCATATATATTTTGGGTAAGTCCCAATAATTTCTATTGCATTTACTGCTGAGGTTCGCATGTCATCTCCCCGTAGTCGTTACTTATTTATTGTTTTTTCTGTTGTGTCATTGTTTGTTGCAAGCTCCATTCATGCTGTTTTGTCAGGCTATAATGAAGATTGGGACTTGGAATATATTCTTTCAGGCGGATTTAAGCCCGAAACATTTTATGGAGAAAATATCACTCTGATCAATGATAACAACTGCGAAGACAGGGTGTGGTTTGCGCGGCACACACTTGATATGAATATTGATGTGCTGTATGGGAAAGAAACATACGGATATTCTGCAGCAGAATTTATGTTTACCTTGCGTAACAGATCGGTATGGGGCAACAGAAAAAGCCTAGGGCCAACCACACGTGACGAAATTAAATTTTTGAGTGCCGTTGGGCAGAGCCATCGTCATAATCTCCCCTTCCACTTTTTATGGATACGGGAACTATGGGTTCGATTTTCTTTGAACGACCTTTTTGGATTTAATGCGTGTGGTGAGCACACATTTACCATTGGTGCATTTCCTTTTGAGTTAGGACGTGGAATTTCACTAGGGGCAGCATTTGCGGTTGGACCAGAACTCCTTGGTTTTTATACTGACAGTGCCATTAACCAATTTGCATTTGGTGCAAAGTTTTCAGGGGAACTGCGCAAGGATATTTTATCCTATGACTTGTATGGCGCGATATTAGACAACAAGGCAAGCAGCGTTTCTGATACTGGTGCACGAATTTACGGGCAAGAATTTGGCAGAATTGCTAATCCGATTAGAGGTTTTGGGAAAATTGCCTATCTCGTTGCTGGTCGATTGGTGTGGTTCCCGTTGCACAATGATCCTGAACGCACTTTAGTGGTTGAACCATACATGCTTTATGGGCATGCTCCAGAACAAAAATTAGAATTTTTGGGCGATGCTAAAGCAGATTTAGGTACGTTTGGTTTGGCCTGTGATTATTTGACTGATTGTTTTGAGGTTGGTTTTGAATTTGCTAAAAATATTGGATCACAAAAAGTTAAAGGTTGGGATCGTAATGTTGTTGAACTTCAAAACCGTAATGGCAATCCAGTCTTAGTAAATAGCCAAGTAGTTATCGGTGTTGATCCTAAAGACCCTAACACTCCTTTTGATTTAAGTTTGTATAAAGTACCCCATACTTCAAATGAAATTAATGGCGGCACCCCTACAACGTTTGGAAAAGATGCCCAAAATATTATTAACCTACGGGAAATAGAAAATGAAAATCAAAATGGACGGTTGATAGGAACTGTTTCTGGATTTAGTGCTGCATTGCCTGACACCATTCCTGATGCTGTAGCGCCTGCAATGGAAGATCAATTGTATAATACCAATACACGGTTTCGCAACCCATATAAAAATGAATTTAAAGGATACATGTTTGTGGCAGATGCTGCATGGATTCCATGTAAAGATTTAAAACTTGCAGTTGCAGTTGGAATAGCTTCGGGTGATGACAATCCAAACTTTACTACAAGGGATGGTGACTTTGCTGGATTTATTGGGTTACAAGAAATTTATTCTGGCAAACGAGTAAGAAGTGCGTTTTTGCTTGGTGGTTCTGGCAGGTTGGAACGTCCGCTATCTGCGCCACTTTCTCCAACGGCTGTTGATCCGTTTGCGCGAACTATTTCTGGTTTTACTAATCTTATTTATACTGGTACTGGCCTTAATTGGAAAACTTGTTGTCGCGATCATAAGATAACATTTAATCCTAATGTGATTGGATACTGGGATCATTTCCAAACACCTAAATTTGATATTATGGCAAAAAAAGATAGTACAATTCAATGCGCCCGCAGTTATTTAGGCGCTGAGATTAACCTCTTTTTATATGCTGATATCACAAAAAACATCAATGTGTTCTTTGTGGGAGCAGTATTCTTGCCAGGAGGGCACTTTAGTGATATTAAAGGAAAACCACTCAATAAAGATCAACTGAAAAGACTAGACAGATTGGATCGAACTGGATTCAATGATGATCTTATACCAAATCTTGGTGACGATATTGCCTACACATTAAATGCCGGCGTTACCTTTAAGTTCTAAAGTACATGTGCCGACTGATAAAGATTATTAAATATGATACACTTGGTCTATAGCATGTTTTGCTAAAATTTTTTAGATCTAAGGCAGGAAAAACTGATGAAAAAATTCGAGCGTACGATATCGTGCGGTCTTGTAAATAAAGACTTGTTAGGTAAGACAATTGACCTTGTTGGTTGGGTTAATCGTCGTCGTGATCATGGAGGTCTTATTTTTATTGATTTACGTGATCGCAGTGGTATTATGCAGGTCGTATTTAATCCAGATTTTTCTCTGCAAGCTCACAAAATTGCCCATGAGTTGCGTTCTGAATATGTGATTTCGGTGCAGGGAGTTGTGGTTAATCGAACCCCTGAGACAGTTAATTCTGATTTGCCGACCGGCAAGTGGGAATTACAAGTTCAAAAAATTACCATTTTAAACCGCGCAAAAACATTGCCATTTTCTTTACAAGAGGCGGGCAACGTTGATGAAGAAATGCGTTTAAGATATCGCTATCTTGATTTACGTCGCCACGAAATGCTTGAAAAGCTCGCGTTGCGTAGCAAAATAACATTCGACATGAGAGAGTTTTTAATCAATGAAGGGTTTTATGAAATTGAAAC
>JABSSP010000169.1 GCA_013213985.1 Candidatus Babelota bacterium
ACCCGCAATATTTTTACCAAATTGACACACACTTTTTGCTGATTCTTTTTCAATCGTTCCGCGATACAATTCATCGGCCGCAATTAAATAACGATCATGCACCGAAGCACCATCAATAAACGCTTGAATTTCCTGCATACGTTTTTTTTCTGCCATGAAGGTCGACAACCCTTTAGAAAGATCTTCTTGCGGATTGAGGGTTGTTTTGAGGCCCGTAAACCGAGAAAATTTTGCTTTTTTTGCAGGAACAATTCCTAATGATTGGCCAAGCAACACGGCATGACAACATGCTTTGAGTACCGTTGATTTACCGCCACCGTTTGGTCCGGTTAAAATAATTTTATTTGGGGTATCAGCACCCATGCATAGTGAATTGGTTATAATTGAATCAGAATAAGTTAACGGCAACCAAAAATCATCCAACTCAATTGATGCATAATCAGTATCAACGAATTCTGCAAAACAAAAGGGTGTGTCAGTATTTTCATATTCTTTGAACAAATCCACTACTGAAAGTTGCGCATCAAGATAGGCAACTGATTGTAACACAGGAATCAATTCTTCTTTAACTTCACGCAATAAGCTATGCGCAAGCAATACATTACCACGAGAATAGATATGTTTCAGACCACCACCGTCAAACGTTGAAGCATTGTTGAGTAATTCTAACAATTGATTTAATTTATCAGAAGAATCACGAGAATCAATAATAGTTTGCAGCGGCGCAAGTTCATCCCAATCGGCTAAACATTTATGACAGTTAATAACAAAAGAAATATCATCAAGTGTTTGCGAAAGATTAGCAACTTGGCGCACTTGTTTTTTTAGCGACTCCATAGTGCCCCATATTGACTTTGCTTTGTCATATGATGACTTAAGTGCGAAAAGGATTATTGCATCAGAAGCTGCTGTTTGTAATACCGTACAAAATCCTGCGACAGGTTTTTCTAACCACCAAAACCACTTACTATCACCAATCCATTCCCTAGACACAGCAGACCAAAGAGTCCATCTATCTCCCAATGATCCCTTATCAATGACATACTTTCTCTCTGCTTTGTCAGGTTCGATACCCTTTTCTTTATTTCCTAGACATCTATCCAATCTGAATAAGTTTCCCTTTTTGTCACGTTCTTTCAATAGCAAATGTGATATATTATGGTTACGAAATGGAGTAGTAATCAACTCTTTCACATTTGAAAACAGTCCATTTGAAACAGTTTGACCTCCCACAAAAATATCTGGCAATTCATTTAAGAGTGCAAATGCAGATAAAAAAGTTAAGAGTTTAGCACATTCAACACTAAAAGATATATCAAGGGCACCCTTGCTTGCATTAAATGTTTTACTTCCCGGCAACCATGAAGAATAATAAAGCTTCTTTGCATTATCATGCATTTTATAATGCGGATTATAATAATTAATTAATGCATCTTCATAGTCTGCAACCTCTTCAATAAGTACATGCAATTCATCATACAGTTCATGATTATTTTTTAAATAAGTAGTACGATCTTGCATACTTTCAACAACCGCAACATCAGCAGTTGGTATGATCATTTTTTTTAGACCCCATGCACCAAACACAGTTTGTGTTCTGTCTAGCGCTGCAAGCATGTCGTCAACACGCAATTCATCCCACTCATTTTCACTAATAATACTTTTGGGTTTTTTCGATGAAACCTGCACAGAATCAAGAAGGCGAAAAATTTCAATTTTGGTATCAAAATGATCAAACGCTTTGCGTACATTGATACCTTTTTTTTCAAACAATGCAAGTGATTGCTCTTCAAAAATGTCTTGTATAAAAGCTCCAAATGTTGACGACGAAAAAAATAAAATACAACAAAATGCCAATGATAACTTACGTGAAGAAAAAAACATACTGTTCCTGTAGATTATAAAAGAAAAGAATACTTAACTGTACAAAAACCTCCTACCCCTCCTTTGTACATTTAGTGATCAGTATACAGAAAATTCTATCTTAAGAAAAGTCGTAACGACTCGTTAGTTGACCCTTCGTAAAAAACCCTACACAGACACCGTGTGAGATAAATTAAACAACGGAACATAAATTGAAAAAATAAGCATTGCAACCAACAAGCCAATAAAAATCATCAACGTTGGTTGAATAAGTGTGGCAATGCGCGACAACAGCGTAGAAACTTTGTGGCGATACACCACGCACGCGCGGCCGAGCATTTTGCCGAGCTTACCCGATTCTTCACCCACGGTGGTCATTAAAATAACGTCTTGCCCTATAAAGCTAGTGTGCGCCAGCATTGCCTCACTTAATGATGCACCGGTACGGACATCTTGTTCAATCATTTCAACTTGTTGCGCAAGCACACTATTGTTCAATGCTTTTTTTGCAAAGCTTAGCGCTTCAAGTAACGGAACACCACAAGAAACTGACAACGAAAGTGAAGACAAAAATTGAATCAATCCATTGTACCGAGCAACTGTCCCCAGCAACGGAAGTGCAAGAACTGTGCTATCAAAAAAAAGTTTTCCTGCAGGAGCTCGTTTGTAATAGCGCAAAACAAAAATTGATGCAATAAGTGCACTAACAACAAAAAGAGCGTACCAACTGCGCATCCAATCACTGACCGCCAACATACGTTGAGTTAATTGCGGCAAATCTTGGCCCGATGATGAAAAAATTGAAGCAAACGTTGGCATGACTGCGGTAAAAACAATAACAGCAATTGCAATAAAAAAAACAACCGTTATTGGCGGTCCAAGTGCCGCTGAACGCATTGTTTTTCGATACGCGTGCAAAGAACTTAAATGATCAGCAAGCGTTGAAAGACTGTGCGCAAGATTGCCAGACTCTTGGCCAGTGCGCGCTATTTGAATCATGTAATCTTGAAATACATGCGAATGCTTTTGCAATGTATCATGAAATGCAACACCATGTACCACGTCGTCAGTCATTTTTTGAATTACTTCTTGCAAAAGCGGATTGCTAAACTGACACGCTAAAATGCGCAATGCATCAGGCAGTAAAATGCCAGACTCAAGCAACAATGACAGTTCTTGAAAAAATTGAATTTTTAACGACTGAGAAATTGAACGTGTAAACCACAAGCGTGTCGGTTTACTTGCAAGTAAAGCAATTTGACGCTTTAATAAAATGGTGTCGAGTGCTTGCAGTGAAGGCGCAAATAATTTTCCTCGTTTTGTTGTACCTGCAAGATCAACTCCACGCCATTTAAAGTACGGCATTGTAAATCCTTTTTCTCAAAAACTCATTCTCAAAAATTCAAGGGCATTTGTTGTTCTAGTCCTAAAATAGACAACAAATTTTCATAGATAACATCTGAATGCACTTTAATTTTTTTTCTTCTACTTGTTGCACCCACAATTATTTCTACCAACTCGCGTGGTATTTTGAGTTTTTTGGCAAGCGTTTTGCGCAGTTCAGCATTCGCCAAACCTTTTTCTGGAGGACTTTTTAAAAAGCATTTAAGCTGGCCATTTTGGTAAAGAATCCACTTATTGCGCCCTGAACTGGGGGTAACTTTTACATCAAAAATAAGCACTCAATTATCCTTATAAGTATTCTCACCTTACAGGCCTCTTTTTTTACAGCGTATCTCTTTTACCGCCGACATGCCAGACTTGGAATATTTTTGATAAAATACGCTGAAACAACAGGAAAACTTGCATAAAAACACAGATACTTTATCCTTTTTTGTATAGTATTGAAATATAACGGAGAGATGGCTGAGTGGTCTATAGCGCTTGCCTGCTAAGCAAGAGTCTGGGAAACCGGGCGCGAGGGTTCGAATCCCTCTCTCTCCACCATGTGTATGCGCCCGTAGCTCAATCGGATAGAGCGTCAGACTACGAATCTGAAGGTTAGGGGTTCGATTCCTCTCGGGCGCACCAGTCATTTTTTTCAGAAATGCCTGGCAGGCCAGTCCTAGCATTTGAAATGATATTTAACTTATTTAACACCTAAATCTTTTTTAATGTTGCTCATCAACGCTTCATACTTCTGTTTATATAGAGACATATTTTGCTTGATCCGCTGCATTGACTGGAATAACCTTAATTCCACTGTCTGGATTAAGACCCATGTCACTGGTCATTATTAGACAGAATTCCTTACGATCAGGATCTTCTATGCGTGAAGAATCGTGTTGAAGTACATCGCAGATTTTT
Source organism: Candidatus Babelota bacterium (assembly GCA_013213985.1). Lineage (GTDB taxonomy): Bacteria > Babelota > Babeliae > Babelales > Vermiphilaceae > JABSSP01. The sequence continues at coordinate 4,171 of JABSSP010000169.1, forward strand.
TGCATATCGCACAAAAAGGAGTCTTGCTCTAAAAATGACATTCATCATAGAGAAGTCGCCTACTCCTTCCCCTTTATGGATCTTGTCTTAGATCTTCGAAGAAGTTATGTCTAATTTAAAATTGTGCTGCTGATACTCCAGTGGCTTTCTGGTTTTTTGTTGGTATAGCCTTTACAAGATTGTCATAGTTTTGCATCACTATCGTTCGTATATGTTCTGACTTAACCATTGCCATTTAATATGGATTGGTACGCCTTTAAAACAAGCATTAAGAAAACTTACAACACAAAAAAGAAGTGAAACCTATTTCTTGTGTTGTAAGTTTTCTCTAAACCTTTAAGTTGTTCATTTTGTTTGACACAAATTTTTTAATTAGTTAAACTTTGAACCAAATTGGGTAAGTAGTGAACTATGAGGCTAAGCATTGTATCATCCATATAAAACAAACATCGGGGAACCTCATGAATAAAATTCCTTAAGACTTATTCAAGTCAAAGTTATTTCAAATGACTTACAAAAAACAAATTACATAATTATAAAAAACTTTTATTGGCCATTTTATTGTCTTTATTTACACAAAATTTTTATGCAAATGAATTGTTATTTGGACGTCGTAACAAACTTAAAAGAAAATTATCGTTTCTATCAACTGGATACGAACAATTAAACGTACAAAAAGAAGAAGAACTATAACACGTAAGGGACGACATAAACATACATGAAAAAAGAAGATGAAAAAGAAGCGTTAAGTAACTAACTATATATTTTTATAAGGATCTCATGAAATTACTAAAGGGTCGTCTTTCAAAGACGTTATTGGTCCTTCACAATGACAAAACCAATTCATTGGAAGTATTAGATAATGGTAAAATATATCCAGTACAAAAAGTATTTCTTGATAGAGAGATTAGAGACATAAATCCTTCTGTCCTTTTGCAAGCACACAAAAAAGGCCTCATAAGTCTTTCTCCTACCGTACTTACAAGTGGTGAAGATCGTGAGTTTGGTATCAGATCTCATGTTAATGGAAAAGGCGGAGGTCCAATATTAGGTTTCATATTGGGATGGGGTGTAAGGGCCGTAATGTATACTGCTCCGGTAGTTGCAGGAGTAGGTGCTATAGTAACAACAGGTCCTGCAGGTGCTACTGTAGCTATAGAAACAGCAGCCGCCATAGGACCAGCTTATATATTAACGACTGAGGGAGCATCTTCAGCTGCACTAATAGCAGGAACAGCAATTTGGTGGGTTCCTTAAAATGCTTCTACATTTAATAGCGTTATTCTCTCTATATATTTTTTATATAAAAATATATAGAGAGAATAACGCTATTAAATAGCAATATTATTTATAAAGTATTATTTATTGCAGCTTTATTAATTAATAATACAGTTGTATTTATTTAATAGAAGGGGTCCGTAAATGGACTCCTTTAACTAAATGAAAGTAATACATGAAAACTATTTTTGATAAAGAAATAATTCTAACATACAGTCTTTATTTATTTTTTATAATCGTAATAATTGTTTTTGATTATGCTTTTTATACATATTTTACGGAACAAAATATATATTATAGTACATTTATTTGTATAGGTATTTTACTTGCAAGAATTTCATTTTTATCAAAAGATACTTATTATAAGTATATAGAAAAATGTAGTCAACAAGAAAAAGGTAGTCAACAAGAAAAAAGATCTATCCTTATTAAAGAATCTCCTTATATCATTTCTCTTTATTGGTTAGCATACTCTTTTGGATTTACTCTTGATAAACTCGTTACTACTGGTTGCGTAAAAACTGTTATTCAGAGTGTAATTGTAGTAAGTTGCATTTATGTTATTTATGTTATTTGTTCAAAGTATGATCTAGCAAATATTCGTATTGGTGTAGACGATGATGATTCACAAGATATTATTAACGAATTAACCAAAAATTCACTAAAAGATGGCAAGAAGTAAACTTGCAAAGCACGCGTGATGAATAAACGCACCTTACGAGCTGTTTAAGCAGTTAGTAAGGTGCGTTTATTTAATAGAAGGGGTCCCTTGTGGATAATTGCTCGCGAAAGATTGTCAGAGCTTAAGGAGTAATAAAGATGAAAACAAAAAGCTTTCAAGCGTATTTAGAAAAACCTCTTGATAAAGATGAGATAGCGGAAATTAGAGAACAGGCGAAGAGCGAAATAAGAATATTCAAATCACTGCAAAAAATGCTTGCTGATATGACTGCTGATTATATGGAAAAGAATAAGATCGACTTCAATGAGCTTGTTCGCCTGCTTAATTCAAGCCCATCTCAAGTAGCAAAAATACAGCGTGTGGAGAAGCAAACCTCAGGCTTTCGAGCTTAGCGCACATCTTTGCGCTTATGAAGAAAGATCCAAGCGATATTTTTAAAGGTAAAAAATAACTTTCTCAATTGTCTTTTCTATCGCCTGGAGATATAGGCCCAGGTTTTCTTTCTTGAACAGTAATTTGTACCTTAATCGGTTTTTTAATTTTCATATGATCCCATCTAATGGTTTATGCTAAAATTTATTGGTAGAGGTTCCACCTTTATGATTAGCAATAGCTATTAAACACATAAAATCTCTCCTATTACAGGGTCAGCATAACAGCAAGCTGGTATCGCAAAACAATCATTTTCATATAAAGGGGCTCCTTTGCTCTATGGAAGGAAAATTATTGGTTAGAGATAGACAGAACCCCTTGACTAGGGTGTATCAATTTTGGTACACTTATAAATGAGTAACACAAAGAGGGTAATAATTAATGAAAATTATCAAGACTATACCGGTGCGTTTCTATAAAGCGAACTCTGGTAACGAGCCGGTGCGCGAATGGCTCCATGGATTGTCTATTAAAGACAAGAAGGTTATTGGTTGTGATATAAGAATCGTTCAGATAGATTGGCCTGTAGAAGGATCGTTGGTAAAATCATTAGGAAGTCCCCTTTGGAAAATTCGAAGCAGGCTAGATAATAGAATCGCAAGAATCGTCTTTATTTTCTCAGACGGAGAAATTGTTTTACTAAATGGGTTTATAAAGAAGACTCAGAAAACTCCGAAACAAGAAATAGAACTTGCTAGAAGAAGAGCTAAGAATATATAGGGGAAACTATGAAACGTAACAAAAATATCGGTTCCAACTTTGAAGACTTTCTTAAAGAAGAAGGAATCCAGGAAGAAGTAGAGGTTTCAGCAATAAAATCGATCATCGCACGTTGTATAAAAGAGCATATGAAAAAGAATGCTATAACACAGACTGATATGGCAAAAAAGCTCAAAACAAGTAGATCTGGCTTGGTAAGACTTCTTGATCCAGAAAACTATTCTGTAACTCTTTTAACATTGAATCGTGCAGCTTCTGTAATTGGAAAAAAAGTTAATATTAATCTTGTAAGTGATGAGAAAATCTCTAAGCAATAATCGATTAAAAAAAAGCCCGCACAAAAAAGCGTCTTGCTTTAAAAATGACATTCATCATAGAGAAGTCGCTCAGTTTTTCCCTTTATGGAATTTTATTTATTATTAGGAAGAACTTACGTGTGCTTTAAAATAATGTTACAGGTGCTCCAGTGACTTTGCTAAGTCCTGCTTTTTTGTATGCGATATTAGTTTACATAAAGATCAATGCTATTGACCGTCTGTATCTTTATAGCTTTGCATAACAACTGTTATATTTGCTGGTTTTTGCTTTGTGTCATCTATGTCTGCGTATATGCCTGGTTAAGTTGCACGTTTGTGCTGTGCGATAAGGACAACCTAGATAAATACATGCAAATGGTTTTTCACCAGTATGTGTGCGTATATGTATTTTTAAGACGCTTTGATATGCAGTGAGAAAGTCACATTGTTTGCAAGCAAATGGTTTTTCACCAGTATGTGTGCGCATATGTGCTTTTAAGCTGCTCCCG
>JABSSP010000017.1 GCA_013213985.1 Candidatus Babelota bacterium
CTATCATTTTTTGAAAAATTCCAAGTCTACACCACCTCATAAATTTTCCGTGAACCGTACTGGAACAACCATATTTTTCAGGAAGATTGTGCCATTGAATACCTGTTTTCAAAACAAAAATTATTCCATTAAACGCTTTTCTATTATCAAATTCAGGTCTGCCAACCCTGTTTTTATTTTTCTATTTCATTTCACAAATCATTTAATATACTTTTCATCAAAGCCTTTTTTTTTTGATGAGGGGATTATAACATAATCCCCTCATCAAAAAAAAAAGGGCTTTTCTCACTCAATTAATTTTCGGATAAGCTCTTAGTTTTAATTATTAACAGGTTTGAATTTATTAATGTTTCGTGCAGTAGGTGTTATTCATGATTTTTTACAGCGGCTTGCAGTAAAGAAAGGATGCCCTAGGTATTTCTTGATATACTATGCTATTTTTTTTAAAGTTTTCCCTGAATATTATTATTTTTTGATAAATCTCGTCACGCTAAAGAGTTTTGGAATTATTTTTACAAATGAGTAATCATTTGGTACTATTTTTACTATAATGAGTTGTTATATTAATCGGCTAATTCTCATTTTGTTGTGAGTGTAGCACAATAGGTGCAAAATAATGGTACTAGTCGATGGCTCTGTTCAGTGTAGTAAGACGCAAATTTACTCAATATTTTCATGTAAGGCATGTTTTCCAGGCAGAGCTTTACCTGTCTTTTTTCCCAGCAATTTTTGCTGGGTCTTTTTGTTTCTATAGTTTTTTAGTGTTGCATGCAAATATGATTGTCGCTTTTTTGAGATTGACAATGGGGAGGAAAGAGGGGTTAGAAATAAAATATTGTAACGAATGTGTGATGTAGATAAAAAAGATACAAGAGCTTTTTAAATTATTGAGAGGAATTGTCGTATGAGTTGGAGTGTGAAAAAATACTTTTCATCACTATTGCCGACAGAGTCACATGAGCGTACAAAATGGTTATTAATGTCAGTAACCTTTTTTCTCATTATTGCGGCGTATACTATAGCCAAAGAACTAAAGGATTCCATATTTGTAGCTATTGTAGGTGACAGGCAGTACATTTTTTGGGCCAAATTGTTTTCTATAGGAATACTGATCCCTGCAGTTTTGCTGTATTCAAAACTTGTTGACAGTTTAAAGCGATATCGGCTATTGAGCTTTTATTGCTTTCTTTATGGGGTTGTTGGTCTTCTTTTTGCTTTTTTGCTGGGACATCCAACGATTGGGTTGCCAAATACCAATGCGAGCTCATATCGTATTTTTGGTTGGCTGTTTTATTTCTTTATTGAAGGATATGCGCCCTTTGTGGTGAGTGTTTTTTGGTCTTTTGCCAACTCAATTACGAGTCCTGAAGGAGCCAAAAAAAATTATGGCTTTATGGTGGCAGGATCAAAGCTTGGCGGCATGCTGAGTGCAGCCTTTGCTTATTTATTGCTTACGTTGCCGGATACAGAATGGTTTGCATTGTCCGGAACGGCTAAACATCAACTGCTTTTAGCGGTTGCTTCTCTTTGTCTTATGCTTGCACCTTTAGTAATTTATATGCTTATGAAAAAAGTTTCCGGTAGATATTTGCATGGATATGAGGCAGTGTACAAGGTTGAAAAAAAGAGGAGCAAAGAGGGTAAGGTAAAAACAGGTGTTTTTTCGGGATTAGTGATGCTAATTCGCACACCTTATGTTTTCGGTATATTTTATCTGGGTATGTGTTATGAGCTTATTTATTCAGTGCTTAGTTATCAACGAGTGGGAATAGCCCAAGAAGGCGGAGCAAGTACGGTTGAGGTGAGTACGTATTTTTTTAAGATTATTTTACTTACCCATGCACTTGGATTTTTGATCTCATTATTTGGTACGAGGTCTCTTTTAAAGAGATTAGGAGAGAAGCGCTGTCTTATTTTAATTCCTATAGCGATTGCCTTTCTTTTTGCATATTTTAAGTTCAGCAATAGTAGCAAAGGGGCTTTTGCTGTATTTTTTGTTTTGATGCGTGCAATTCATTACGGGTTTAGTTATCCAATCCGAGAGAGTTTGTATATACCAACGGTCAAAGAATTGAAGTTTAAGACAAAATCATGGATAGATGCGTTTGGGACTAAATTTTCAAAGCTGAATGGATGGCTTTTTAACTATATTACCACGGGCTTGACTGTTGGTGGATTTGCTGCTGCTCAGGGCATCTTTTTCGGAGGGGTACTTACACTGTGGATCTTAGTTTCATGGTTGTTGGGTAATCGCTTTGAGAAGGCAATTAAAAATAAGGAAGTTATTGGATTGAATGGGGCTTCGGATGGCGAGGGCATTGCATCGAAATAGATGTTTTTTGTTCATTTTGCAGTATTTATCATTGCAATTATTGCTGTTTTTGGTAAACTTTTGCTTGTTAGTATATATCTTACTTTTTCAAATCGGGGTGGTTAATGGCTAAGATGGCCAAACCCAGAAAAGGTAATAGTTATAACCCGTATAAGGATTTTCTTTATGATAGATTTCAAAGAATTAGTTAAATGTGGTGTTCATTTTGGCCACCAAAAATCACGCTGGTGTCCACTTATGGCTCCTTATATCTGGGGACATAAAAACCGGATACATCTGATCAATATTTCCAAAACCGCACAACAACTTGAAAAAGCTTCTCGTTTTCTAAAAGGGGTTGCTGAAAAGGGTCAAACAATTTTATGGGTTGGTACCAAAAAGCCAGCTCAAGAAGTCATCAAAGATACGGCCAAGCGGGTAGGCATGCCATCAGTGAGTCATCGTTGGATTGGTGGTACGCTCAGTAACCATGCTCAGGTTAAAAAATCAATAACCAAGCTTTTGCACTACGAAGATGTCATTGGTCGGGCAAGTAAGGCCGATCACTACACCAAAAAAGAGCTCAACATGTTTCAAAAACTAGTTGATCGATTAGAAAAAAATATCGGTGGTATCCGTAATCTTTCTTATCCGATTGGTGCGGTTGTAATTGTTGATGTTCGTAAAGAGCGGTCCGCCCTTAAAGAAGCGCATCGTATGGGTATCCCCGTAGTTGCCCTTGTTGACACCAACAGTGATCCATCAATGGTTGATTATGTGATTCCAGGTAATGATGATGCGCCACGTGCAATCAATCTCATTGTTAACTACCTTGGTGATTCAGCAGAAGATGGTGTAAAAATCGCCAAAAAGAAAAAAGAAGAAGAGCGTGAACGTCGCAAGGCAGAAGCTGCTGCTAAGCTCGCTGAGTCTAAAAGGAAGGCTGTTGCTGCTGCTGCTGCGCCTAAAAAAGCAGAAAAAGCTCCTGCTAAGCCTCATAAAGCCAAAGTGCTGGTTAGATCGACAACAAAAGATACAAAAGAAAAAGTGGTAACAGTAGCTTCCAAAGATGTAAGAAAAGAAGATGTTAAAAAACCGGCAGTAAAAAAGACTGATATTGCAAAAAAAACAGCTCCTGTTAAAGCTGAGTTTATAAAAAAAGCAGCTCCGGTTACAAAGGCATCAGAAAAGACAACAAAAGCGGCTCCAGTTGAGAAAAAAACTGAAGAAAAAAAAGCAACAAAAGCTGTAGCTAAGAAGACTGAAGCCAAAAAAACTGCTTTGGCTAAAGACGAAATCAAGGATAAAAAAGCTAAAGCCTCTTAAACTACAAAAAAAACTACAACTACTAAGGCTAAAGCAAGCACCAAAGCAAAGTAGTCTTAAAAAAGGGCCTTGGAGAGGTGTCCGAGTGGTCGAAGGAGCATGATTGGAAATCATGTATGTCTTGAAAAAGGCATCGAGGGTTCGAATCCCTCTCTCTCCACCATGAAGTCACCATGAAGTGAGGACCAAAATTTGGGAAGTAGGTAAGAGATAGTTGTTTAATCTGTCAGGTCCGAAAGGAAGCAGCAGGAACAGTGATTCTTTGTATCTACTTCCCAGTTCGATATAAGTATATTAGCACAAATAACGTTGAACGGTTGCTATGAACAATCAGAACCTTAATCTAACACGAAAGTGGCGCTCCAAAAATTTTGATCAAGTTATTGGTCAAGATTTATCTCTGAGAGTTCTGAAAAATAGCCTGTATAAAGGGCACTTCTTTCCCGTATATCTTTTTAGTGGGCAGCGTGGTTGTGGTAAAACCAGTACTGCTCGAATTTTTGCGTCTGCACTTAATTGCGAACAATTAGAAAAATTTCAAACAAGTCCACAAAAAAATGTTGTTCCTTGTTTGACATGTGCGTCATGTGTTGCAATGCGTACGAATCAACATCCAGATTTTTTTGAGATCGATGCTGCGTCTCATACTGGTGTAGACAATATTCGTCAGATTATTGATGCATCATCATTAATGCCATTGATGGGTAGGAAAAAAATCTATCTCATTGACGAAGCACACATGCTTAGCAAAGCGGCATTTAATGCATTTTTAAAAATTTTAGAAGAGCCGCCACCATCGGTTGTATTTATACTTGCAACAACTGATACTGAAAAAATTATTGATACGGTAAAATCACGGTGTTTTCAACTTTTCTTTAAACCGGTTGAATCGACTACGCTGTTTAAACATTTGCACCATGTGTGTCAAAAAGAATCTATCAAGTGTGAAGATGATGCACTTAATTTAATCATCAGAGAAGCTGGTGGTTCGGTGCGTGATGCACTTAATATGTTAGAACAAGTCCGCTTTTCTAGTAGTGTTGTTTCTATAGATGCCGTTCAAAAAATATTAGGACATATTGGAGATAACATTCTGGTACGGGTGGTGCAACATGTAGTTCAAAGTTCACCAGCAACATTGCTTTCATTTTTAAAAGAACAAAAAATTGCTACGTTTTCAGCAAGTTTCATTTGGCGACGTTTGTTGGAGGTGCTACGTGCTTTGTTGTGGTTGAAAAATGGTGTTTCATCGGGAACCTTTGAACAGCACGAATCTGAATTAAAAGCTATTGCTCGCTCTTGCTCCTGGGATCAACTTACCAGCCTAATGAAAATGCTGTACAACAATGAGTTGGTTTTCCAAAGAACGACTGCTCAATACGAATTACTTGAAATGATATTATTACGTATGTGCCAAGGTGACAAAGATGATAGAAGCTCGGGGTCTACGCCTAACATTTCAGTATCTGAACATGTAGTTGACGATCAGTTAGAGGAAGAATGTGATGAAGAAGATGAAGACATTATTGAAGACGAAGAAGTTATGCGCTGGGCATCATTTGTTGAAGCGATGAAAAAACTTAATAAGCCTCTTTTGAGCTCTATTTTTGTGCAAGCACGCGTAAATAAGTTTGATCAAGCGTCTTCTACTTTATCAGTCATTTTTTCTCATAAGCACCTCTTTTTCAAAGAGCTGATTATCGACATGCAAGATGTGTGGAAACCGCAATTAAAAAAGTTTTTTTCTGAAACTATTAAGCTCGATGTTTCTTTTGATACTCCACCAACAACTACGCAAAATAATGCAGAATCAAAAAACAAAAAGTCTGCAGTGGTACAACCGCATGAGATTGGGAAATCTAAAAAGGTTGAAAGCAGTTCTCATACTTCCGCGTGTCGTCCAACATATCAGAAGGGATCGTCTTCACAATCAAAACGATTATTTTCAATTGACACCTCCGATGAAAAAAAATGGAAAAAAACTCATTTACTGTTAAAATATTTTCCTGGAACAGTGAGCGAAATTCGGGAGAATAAGTAATGAGTATATTGCCACGTGTTGTTGTTGTCGGCAGAATGAATGTCGGCAAGTCTACGCTGTTTAATCGTTTGTCTGAAAGTGTAAAAAGTATTTCCTTGGATTATGAAGGGGTAACGCGTGACTTTATTTCAGATACGGTTGAATGGCAAGATAAACAATTTGAATTGATAGACACTGGTGGAGTTATTTTAAAAAAAACGACTGACCCACTATTGGCTGAAGTTCGCTCGCAAGTTATTGCACTTATTGACACCGCTGATCTTGTGTTGTTTGTGTGTGATGCAACGGTTGGACTGTTACCAGAAGATCGTGACATTGCGCGCATATTGTACCGCGGTGGAAAAAAAGTTTTATTAGTTATCAATAAAGTTGATAGTCGTCACGGTCAAGAACAAGAATACGAATTTCAGGCTTTAGGATATGACAAGGTGTGTGCTATTTCTGCAGAGCATGGAACAGGCATTGCGGATCTACTTGAAAAAATACTTGAACTGTTACCAGCAAAGGGAACAGGCAGAGAACCAATTTCAGAACCCGAATATCGTGTTGTATTACTTGGGAAACCAAACGTTGGTAAATCATCACTCATGAATCTTTTGTTAGATAAAGAACGGACGATTGTTTCTGATGTAGCGGGAACCACACGCGAAGCTATTAGCGAGCAAATTGCGTTTTATCAAGAAGATTTACAAATTACTGACACACCGGGACTGCGAAGAAAAAAATCGGTTAAAGAACCAGTTGAAACGCTCATGGTAAAAAGTTCATTCCGTGCGCTCGAACGTGCTGACGTAGTTCTTTTACTTGTCGACGCGGCATCCGGTCTTTTATCTGATCAAGAATTAAAACTGGCTTTTTATGCATTCGCAGAAAAATACAAAGCACTTATCATTTTGTTTAATAAGCAAGATCTTACAACTGATACGTCTGCGTATCAACTTGAGTTTGCGCTTGATGAATATCGCTATCTTATGAAAAAAATCGAAACACTTAACATTTCGTGCAAAACAAAAAAAAATGTTGGCAAAGTATTGCCGCTTGTTAAAAAAGTGTGGGGACGTTATTCACAAACCTTACCAGAAGAAGAAGTCAATCGTTTACTTCTTGAAGCACTTGAACGCAAACCACTGTATCACAAAAAAAATCTTTTAAAGGTTTTTAGGGTGTATCAAGTTGCCCATGCACCTATTACGTTGCTATTAGCCGTTAATCATCCTGATTGGTTTGGTCCAAGTCAGCTGGCGTTTTTTGAAGGTATAGTTCGTCGTAATTTTGACGTGCGTGGAGTTCCTATCAGATTTGTTACCCGTAAAAGGAAGTAGCACTCTCTTTTTCTTTTCTTGTTCTTATGAAGTTAGTTATTGTACAATCAATGTGTGATTGATAACTCATGTAAAAAAAAGGAGGCATCTTATGGAGACAAAAATTACGTTTCGCAATATGGAACATTCTGATCCAATGGAAAAGCATGCACAGCAACAGTTAGAAAAAGTTAAAACATTTTTAGAAAATGAACCGACACCAGTACGCATTGATCTTATTTTGGAACCGTCTAAAGTGCACTCTCATCATCGTATAGAATTGCGAGTGAAAAGTCCCCACTACGATGTGATATCAAATTACGAAGGTTCTGAGTTTTATAAAGTTCTCGATCGCGTTATCGATATTATGTACAAGCGTTTGCATGAAGAGAAAAGAAAACGCATCGATGCCCGAAAAGGTATTGGTCGTGCAGAAAATTTTAAAAAAAATAGTTAATTAATTGTTAGCTCTTCTATCTGTTTAATAAATTCTTCATTTGGGGTCTCGTATAATTCGGGACCCCACTTTTTTATAATTGCTTCATTATGTGGATTAACCAGAATAATTGTTGGGAATCCTTTTACGCCATATTTTTCATTGATGGCGCAGGTTGAAGGGTTGCTCTCGGAGCCATCAATTTTGAGCAGTACGCATGATGCATTGAGAACTTGGAATGTTTTTTTGTCACGGAACAATTTGTCGTCTATTGCATGACAAATTGAACAGCACGGTGCACCAACATCAATAAAGAGCTTTTTATTTTCTCTTTTTGCTTGCGCAAGTGCTAAATCGTATTCAGTATTCCAACATGTTTGGGAAACTGATTTTTGTTTATAGGTTTCTTGATATGCTTTAGCGCAAAGTACAACGGCAAATGCTATGAGTGCCATGCCAATTGCGCTTTTTACGCATCGCCAAACGGCCGTATCATTTTTTTTGATGATATATAAATAAAAGAGGCCGGCAATAAGGCACGTAACACTCATAACCCACAAAAGATAATGGTAAGGAATTATGTTGTTAAGAAAATAAAAACACATGCCAAAAAGCATCAGTCCAAAAATTCTTTTTACTTCAACCATCCACATGCCAGCTTGCGGCAATACATTTATTGATCCGGAAAATGATCCAATGAGCAAGAGTGGTAAACTCAGGCCAACGCCAAACGCAAACAATAAAATAAAACCAAGTAATTTACTGCCCAATGTTGTGACAATGCTGAGCAACAAAATAAGCCCAGGTGATAAACAGGGTGATGCAACGGTTCCGCTTGCAATGCCAAATAAAAATGCAGAGGCTATTGAGCCGCCTCCTTTTTGTGTGCCTGATTGTCGAAATGCGCGTGGAACATACATGTCATAGAAACCAAGCATTGATAACCCAAGATAGGCAAGGAGCGCAACAAGCAGCAGGATAATTATTGGGTTCATTAATAGACTGCCAAAAACCTGTCCCGAAAATGCGGCCAAAAGTCCAAGTAGCGCAAAGGTGCTTGCAATTCCGAATGTGTAACTGAGTGACAGTAAAAAGTTACGTGTGAATGATTTTTTACTGCCCTGTGATTGTAAAATACCAATGGTGATTGGAATCATAGGATAAATGCAAGGAGTCAGACTCATTAAGATTCCCAAAATTAAAACGAGTAAAATTTGAATCCACAGCGAATCAGTTGTTTTAATGAGTGAAGAAATCTTATCTGACCATGTTGGTGTTTTTTTACATACTGCCGGTACGCATGGTTGAGCTTCAGACTGAGCGTTTTGTACTTCTGCTTCAACAACTGCATCATCAACGGCAATACTAGATTGCATGTGTTCAGGAGCATGAAGTGCGATTGGCAACACTTCATTGGTGAACGAGTGAGTATCCGTTGAATAATAAGACACGTGAAGATTAACATCATCGACGCTAGCTAAATTGTCTCCATTTATTTGTAAAGTCACATTGAATATATCATCAAATGCTTTTTTGGTTTCTTTAAATGATTCATCATAATAACTTATTGCTCGTATCGATGGCTGCCAGTTAGAAGATAATGTGACATTGGGCGAATCTATTGAAAATTGCACAGAATCAGCGTGCAAGTAGTGACCTTTTTTTACAGGGATAGTTACAACAATGTTTGCTTGATTATCATTTATCACCGTTGTTTTGAGTGTGGGTTGGGCCCTCAACACAGCTGTACATAACAGTGGTACTGATGCTAATAAAATGAAAGCTGATTTGAATATGGTATTCATAATGGTATTTGCCCTGGGTTGAATGAATATGCATAATGATTAGTATCTCTATCAAAAGTATAATTTATTTTATTTTTTTTTATAGACTTAAGATTGTCCTACGATATAAAAAATGGCATAATAAAAAGGAATCAGAAAGTCCTGGTTCCTTTTTATTTTTCTCATTGTTCGGGGCTGTAGCTCAATTGGTAGAGCGCATGGATGGCATTCATGAGGTCACCGGTTCGATTCCGGTCAGCTCCACCAGTCATTTCTGCAGGAAATGCCTGGCAGGCCAGTTTCTTAAATGAAATTAAACTTTGGTAGAAACAATAATTTTACAAATATAAAGGCGAAAGCTGTCCGCCGAAGTAAGCGAGTGTAATGAGACACGTAGGCTGGCAGGCCAATCTTTGCTATCGTCGATAGATTATCATGAGTTTAATAAACAACTATTTGTTTGAAAAAACCGTTCGTCCTGGCAGGCCAGTCTTCGCATAAAGCTTCGACGGGCACGGCAGGACGAACAGACAAAGTATTGTGTAACTTGTTATGAATAGAATTAAAAGCCCCGGCTAAAAGAGCCGGGGCTGATATTGTTTTTAACTTTGTATTGTTAATTATTATGCCGTTACAGGTTTTGCTTTTGTTATTTGTATGCTGCTTTGTTCAGAATGCACGACAATTTGTGATTGGCCTTTTCCAATTGTGCCATCAACTGAACGTTTGAATTCCTTCCATGCAGTGGAATCTAATGTTGTTGTTCGCGGTTTGAGTGTAACGTCATGCTGGCACGTTACGGTTCCAAGTTTAGTTGATGCTAAAAGATCAGAATTGACTTCGTGTGGAAGTGACAAGTTGATTCGTCCATAGTTGTTGACCAGCTTAATTTTACTACGAGGCGGCACTGCTTGAGCTCGAAGCTCAATATTTCCATTTTGTGTATGAGCAATCACACTTTGTTTTGAATCTATTATTTTGATACGACCCCTACGAGTAGATCCCTTTACATGGTTGTTGGGTTCTTCTATTATTATGTCGCCACTTTTCATAACATTTGAAACAATAGTATTGTGTGCTTGTTTAACGGTAATAGGTCCGCGAACAGTTTTTGCATTAAGTTTACCGTGAATATTTTCCACTTTAATTGGCCCGTTGCTATTAGACAAAGAAAGAGTAATGTCAGCGCTAGCTGGTAAGGTAAGTTTGTAATCTACATTGCCTTTTGTATCCGGGTCAATATAACTTGTTCTTATTGAAAGTGCATGACCATCTTGTCTGCTCGCAACACGAATATTTTGCAGCTGTTCTTCTTTGCGTGCTTTTTTCTCAGCTTGAACAAGAACTGTTTTACGGCCATTTTCTACACAAACTTCTACACTACCATCCATATTTTTTAAATCAATACTCCCATCGTGTGGAAGAAAATATTCCTTTTCTATTTTTGCGACTTCTTTTTTACCAAAAGAAAAGTAATTTTTAACCGTCTCAAAAGAAAATTTAGCAATTGACCGGTTAAATGATATCATAGTAAGAATAAAAAGTAGTGATAGTGAATGATTACGTTTCATTTTTGTTTCCTCCGCCTGTTTAATTTTCAAATTTGGTATATCCCTAAATGAATTCTACAAAAATCAACAAGTATGTTGAAAGTATTTTAACATTACCGCTGGGTAAAGGCCTATTGTTGCGAGATATTGTTGATCAAATTAATGATCAAAAAGGACGAGCATTTTTGATCGGCGGTGCTGTTCGTGATCTCGTTCTTGATAAAAAACTTAAAGACGTTGACATTGAAGTCCATGGTCTGACATTAGATCAATTAGAAAAAATATTAGAACACTATGGCCCGGTTCGCAAAGTTGGAAAGTCTTTTGGCGTATTACGCATTGATGGCGTTGATATTGACTGGTCACTCCCGCGTTCTGATAGTGCGGGTAGAAAACCACAAGTTACTGTTGATCCACACATGGATATCAAAAATGCTTTTGAACGTCGCGACTTAACTATGAATGCCATGGGCATCAATTTACACACGCGTGAATTGATTGATCCATTTCAAGGATTAAAAGATAGTAAAGAAAAAACACTGCGTGCACCCAACCTGGATTTATTTATTGAAGATCCGTTGCGCTTTTTTAGAGTCATGCAATTTATCAGCAGATTTGAAATGATGCCAGATAAAGAATTGGAACGCGTTTGTAAAACCATGGACCTATCAACCATTTCAACCGAACGTATTGATGATGAATTTAAAAAATTATTATTAAAGTCACGTCGGCCGTCTTTAGGAATTAGGTGGTTTCACGATATTGGCAGACTCAAAGAAATTTTGCCAGAACTCGCTGCAACTATTGATGTGCCACAGCGTCCTGATTATCACCCTGAAGGCGATTTATTTGAACATTCTATGCAAACGCTTGATGCAGCGGCTGCACTTGAATATGAATCGGACGAGATAAAATTAATGCAATTGTACGCAGCATTATTTCATGATCTGGGTAAAATTACGACGACTAAAAAAGTAGATGGCATTTGGAAAGCACATGGTCATGCGCAAGCCGGAGTGGCGCCTGTAAAAAAAGCATTAAAAAAAATCACGAATAAAATTGACTTTATTAAGCCAATTACAAAGTTAATACATTATCACATGCACCCGGGACAATATATTGACAACAAAGCAGGTGCAGCTTCATACAAACGACTTGCGCACAAACTTGCGCCAGAAGCAAATATAAAAATGCTTGCACGGCTTCATTTGGCAGATTTGCGTGGAAGAAATCCACAAAAGGGCGAACCTTTAACCGCAGATATGCCCGATACTCAGACCTTTATTGCCAATGCACAAAAAGCGGGCGTGTTTGAAAAGCCAGAACCACCTATTTTATTAGGCAAAGACTTTCTCGATGTCGTTGAGCCCGGACCGCAGTTGGGTGAACTGGTCGAAAAGGCATATCGCATTCAAATTGATAAAGGCGTAAAAGACAAGGACGAACTTAAAAAACGAGTTCTTTCATGATTGCAAGGAGATTTGTTTTAATCCCCTTGCAATCATGAAATTTTATCCTTTTCTCCTTTGTTCAATTTGTTGTTCTATTTCAAATTGTCGTGCTAATTCTTCGTCGGTAAGTTGAGGTGTTCTTTCAAGTTCTTCCTGTTGTTGTCTACGGTGTTCCGCCTCAGCCTTTGCCTGTCGTCTTCTTTTGATTTGAGCGAAGGCTTTTTCGTGTTGACGCATATCTTCTTCAGTTAACTTTAATTCCTGTTCTTCTTGTTGCATTGCAGCCGCCATCGAAGCATCTCCTGCCTCTTGTTGTTCGCGCATTTGTTCTGCGCTAACTTCCTGTTGTTCTGCTTGTTGTTTTTTTTCTGCCCCTTCTGCCAACTCCTCTTGTTTGGCTATTTCTTTTTTTAAGTTTTTAATTTCTTGGGTGGTTCCAGAATAAAAATCGTTTGCACCGGCAGGAATATCGGCTAGTATCTTTTGTATTTCTTCCTTGAGTACATTAAATCTAGGAGTGCCAATTACTTTTTCTGTTATTGCAGCTTTAAGTGCTTCACTAAGAAGTTCTACAACCCTAAGATAGTTAGGGTACTCTTTATCTAGAACTGTCTGGGCAGAATCCATATGGTCTTGAATAGCACTTTCTTTTGATAGTGCTTCTTGTCTTAATGTTTCAGGACCCATAGCTAAAATATTTGTGATGGCTTCAGTTGAGATGCGACGACGTTTAGCGCTTGGTAGACTTATTGAGTCAGTATAGTAATACGTAAAACCATCTTTAGGGTCAAAATCAACAACAACAGTAACCCAGTGCCCATACGTTCCTCTTGGCCGCCTATCTTCTACAAGTAGACGTTCTTGCATGCTTCCAACAGCAAAAGCATGAGTTGATGCTTCCTTTTTTTGAATTTTTGTTAAAAAGTCCGCAAGTACATTGAGTTCCTCTGCAAGTCTTCTTTTAATGTTAGGAGCTGGGGCGTCATCGATGGCGCTAAATTGGCGCATATCCATTCCTAATAAATGCGCTCTATCGTTGATTTGTTGTACATCTAGATCCCTAAGAAGCTTTGGATCACATTCA
>JABSSP010000170.1 GCA_013213985.1 Candidatus Babelota bacterium
AAATCTTTGAAAATTAACAACTGACCAGCAATCTGTGATTTTAGCTTCAGATAATCCATTGTTAATTAATCGATTTCTAAAGGCAGGAAAGCAAATAACTCCTAAGCACCACTGACTATTAGCTGCTTTGCAATACGAGTTCAATTGCCTTTTGTGAGCTAAAATATCAAATGAATGACTTCTGATTGTAAAATGCACATGATGTTTATTGGCCAATTTTTCAAGTAGAGGTGCATGTGTGAGCCAATGCGTATGCATAATATGCGGCTGAAATTCTTGAATGGCTTGATCGAGTTCTTTTACAGAATGTTGCTCATAGGGGAAAAAATTTTTTCTGGTGACCTTTGCTTTTGAACCTATTGATATGATTTTAATATTATATTCATTCCAGAGACTTGCAATTTCTTCATGTACATAGGTTTCAGATATTGCAGGGTAATTTCTTACAATATACAATATGCGCAAAGATTTTTTGTCATTGGCATACGTTATACTTCCCAAAACAAAAAATAGTGCTAATAAAAGAAATAATTGCTTTCGTGGTACAAACAACATTTATCTTCTCCCCTTTAGGATATATTTTATTTATTCAGATAAGTTAAAAATAATAACAATCCATTAATCACATATGTTGTAACACAAACTAAGCAAAAAATCTTAATTTTAGTGCATAAAATGTAAGCCAAGAAAAATGATACCGCAACTCCGGCTAGTGCTAAATACAACAGCAATTGTTTTTGTCCGAGCAGAGAAAGTATCAGTATTGTCATATAATAGAGTATTCCCAATAGTGCGTTGGACACGCCAAATATTTTTCCATACGAACTTACAATTGGTTTTGAACATGATATTTTATCAGAAATATCGCAGAGCGGTTTGTAATTTGGATCTGCTTTTACTTTTTTTTCAAGGTAGACCGCATAAGCTGAAACGACTAAACCGAGTATTGCCAGTATAGTGATTGCAATCACAATTTTCCTTTTTTAAATTTGATTATTTTTGATAACTACCAAAATAGTTTGATCTGGTTGCATTTGTAATGAGCTGATATGAATATTTTTGAACTCTGGTTCTTTTGATAGTTGTTCAGTTATTACAAGTGCGCGCTCGGTGTCAGACGCAATAAATGATAGCTCAAAGTTTGTGCAATCGACTGTTATTTTTTTTAAATTTTCTGGACTCACTATTTTTGTAATGATGTCTAAATAACGATAGGGATGATGCGCAGATTTTTTCATGCCCGAAAGATGAGAAAGCTTTTTGTTGAGTGTGCGACTTTCGTGTTGTAATGATTGTTCTTGTTTAAGTCTCTCTTCAATGTCTGCAACGGTACTTTTTAATCTATGATATTCGTTTTTTCTTTTATTCCATTGCAAAAGTTGTTTGCCTTGTAGTGTGCAGATGCCGATAACAAGAAGTGCAAGTAAAATGGTATAGCCAGTAAGCCAGCGCGACAGTTGTTGTTGTTTTTTTGGTTCTCGTGTTTCTATAAAATTAATTTTTTTCATATACATCCTTTTTTAATCGGATAATTTTTCAGCAAAGTAGAGTCCGGCAAGTGTATGCAGTAAAGGCATATCTTTTTTTTCATCTATGTAATAGTTGGCTGAGTCGATACGCACTAACTGTTCAAGTGAATTTGTGGTTAACGTTTTGCTCAAATCATTGTTGTATTGTTTCATATCATGCGCAAGTTGCTCTTGGCGAACGGCGTTGTTATGTATGTGTTGATAGGTTTGAAGTTGCGCTGCAAATGGCGTTGTTATGGTGAGTACATTTAATGATACACTTTGCGTAAACAATTGATATTGAAAAAGCAATTCACGTGGAATGCCTGCAACATAAAATTGAAATTGTGCATTTTCTGTTGGATATAAATAATGAGTGTTCCATATTTTTTTGTGGCTGTTTTCTAGATTGAGATCGCCAGGGGTTGGTGTTGTTGTAGTGAACGCAACAATATTTTCAAAAATAGTCGGACCACTTAATGCACATGTTATAAATGCATTATGTAAAGAATGGTAAGTTAAAAAATCGGCGACATGCGAATACAAAAACGTCGGGTTAAAAACAACATTATTTTCAAAAGCGCAGTTGGTTATTGGTATTTTTTTGAATGCTTTAAGTGCAGGTTTATTTCTTTTTTTTTCTTTTGTTATCCATGCAAGTGCAAGTTCTGTTGGACTTAAAGAAAGGGTGATAATTTCATTTTTCAGTTTCGGTAGAGGCCACATTTTGTATACTTCCGCTTACTAAACGATCTTTTTTATACATATCTTGATCGACGTTAATGTTAGTATACGAAGCTGCACTCATGAGTGCTACCGTTTCTGGGCCTTGGTTGTATCCAACCTCAATAAAAAGCTGATTAATCCTTTGTTGCGCAAGTTCTTTATTTTCTTTTAAATACGCTTTTGCTTGGTCAACAATAACGCGAATAATTGCAAACCCTTCGTCGTCTGCGCGCAGTGCTTGCGGATCTTCCCATGCACGCACTGATTCGTCCAATTGTTCGTATTCTTTCTCAGAAATATAAGGCGGATTGCTGACAATTAAATCAAATTGATTATGGCTGGGAATTGACTCAAAAACATCAGATTTTATGAATGTAGTATTTTCAATGTTGTTGTGAAGTTCATTTTTTTTTGCCAAGGCAAGTGCGTACGCAGAAATATCGGTTGCAACAATGTGAGCTTCAGGAAGTGCACGCGCAAGCGCAAGTCCAACACAACCGCTGCCAGTACACAAATCTAAAATGTTTAGTTTTTTATTTTGTAACTTTTTAAGTTGATCTACGATGCGTAGTGTCCACTCTTCAGTTTCTGGGCGCGGAATTAAAACGGGTGGTTCAACAAAAATAGTTAAATCACCAAAAGGTACCCAGCCAATTAAATATTGCAGTGGCACCTTTTTTTCAACTTGTTGATTAATCCAATCATTGAGTTTTTCTTTTTCTGCATCATTCAAAACCAAAGCATCTTGTGTAAGAAGTTCGGTTTTTGTTTTTTGTGTAATTTCTTGTAACATCCACCACGCATATTGATTGCGTAATGTTTTATTTGGATAGCACGCTTTTAATTTTGTTTCAATTTGTTTAATTATTTCGCTGGCAGGATGTTCCATACTTTTTCCTTGTTTCTCTGATTAAACTTAACATTGCACTTCTTGCTGCAACTAATATTAGGAGATCAAAAATGAAACCAAAATTTCATCCGCCATATCGCTGGGTCGTAGAAAGAATTTTTGGTTGGTTTGCTTGGTATGGAGGCCTCAAAATATGTTGGGCAAAAACATAAGTATTTTATTCATTATAACTCGTTTACCTTCTTTTCATATTCAATCTTGCTTTTCAATGCGCAAGACTATACTATCAGCAATGAAAAAACTGAAACAAGATCTTATATAAAAAAGGAGAAAAGAATGAAGAAATACCTGTTCCTTCTTGTATTACCTTCTTTTGGGGCAACAAAAATGGTTGCGTGCCCAATGACCATAAAAAATGACGGTACCTCACAAATAGTCATCGTTGATCCAAACGGAACACAAGCGATACGCTTACAACCTGGGAGCAGTCAAATAATTGACCCAGCCATTACCTCATTCCCCCAAAAATATTTAAAATGGCTTGGATACAAAGAAACATTGAACTTTTATGTAGAAAATAAAGACAAACCAAACACTTTTTATTTAAAATATCAGATGACTGAGCATTACTGTGCAGAAAGTGAAACATTTACGCTCAGTGATATAATTAAATTTATTGACAATCCAACCGATCGCTTTTCGGTCAAGCAATTTGAAAAAAAAGAGGCGCATGATCATGGTGACCATGCACATTAGGAAAGAATAATGGACTATTATTTTATTTATATCTTTTTACTTGTATCAACATGTTTTGTAGATGCAGCTCAAATATCCCGGATCCCTTTTACAGAAAAAGATTATAAAACCTATTGTGTTCTGCTAAAACTTACCGATGATTATTTCAAATCAGTTGGAATAACAACCAATTCTAAACCATAAAATGTAACTCCCATATATTGCAAAAACTTGCAATATAAATTAATTTTCGAAAAAGAAATGAAAACAAATGAATGATTCTACAGACTAAAAAAAAGGCGCCTCGCAATGAGACGCCTTTTTTTTTATTTTTTAATTTAATCTAACTTTTTTGCATAATTTACAAAGCCTCGGTCTCGACCGTATTCTTCGAACCCAAGCTTTTCACTGTACAGCTTTTGTGCTGCAAGATTTTCTACCCGCGTAACTAAACGCACATACGCAGCACCCATTCGTTTAAGATCTTGTAATGCGTAATGAATTAATTTTTGTGCATAGCCACGACCACGATAATCCTTATCAATTACTAAGAAAAGAATGTGGCCTTGATAGGTTTTTTGTAAATAATAGGTCACGAAACCAACAACTTTATCATCTTTGCGTAAAACTTTAATGCGCATTTTACCAAAATATTCTGGTTCGTACTGACTTGGTGCACGATGTTTTAACATGTGCTCAGCGGAATAATCTTCACTTTCAATCAGCAAATACCAATCGTCTTTCATGATCCTAAGTATGTCTTGGGTGTCACGATCATCTTGAAAATTTTCAATGCCATTGGATGTTATAGGTGCAGTAGGAGTGTACTGGTACAATAAAAATCCTCCTAATACAGCTGCAGCAATACCAAACAAAATAAGTAAGTAGTTTTTTTTCAAAATATTCATAAAGTCCGTAGTAGTTTAATGTTAGTATTGACACTGTTCAATAATTAATTATACATCAAGGAAATAAAAACGTCTTTAAAAACCAATACACACCAAGTCCTGCAAGCAAACCTATAAATGCTATGGGTGCACGTCTAATAAAATTATCAAACGTTAGTTTTTTGCCTTGTCCATACAAAGAACCTAATGTTGCGCCAATAACTGCGCCCGAACCGAGTATTAAATATCTCATTATTTCCATGGTATTTCTTTCATGTAAAATATGAATTACGCTTTTTTAGTTTTGCTATACTCTACTTTATGTAATACTAAACCTTTTGCTGGTGCATTTAGCAAGGTTTGTTTAGAATCACGTTCATCAAGGGCTTTTTTTAAACAAAAAATAAGCATTTCATCACGCGATGCAACGTCTAAACAGGCACCAACAATTCTACGAACCATGTGATGCAAAAACTTAGGTCCACTCACGGTGATTCTGTGAGCGCCTAATTTTTTACAATACGAAAGATCAATTGATTTAATTGTACGCACCGTATCACCATCACGTTCATCCCCAGTCGAAAACGATCTAAAATCATGTGTGCCAACAAAAATGTGTAAACTTTTTTTTAATTTTTCTAAATTAAATGATTTATGAAAATACCAACCGTAGCGTTGAACAAATGGTTTTGGACGATGAGAAAAAAAATAATAGTAGTAGAGTTTTGTTTCAATATTTGCGTGCAAATGAAATGATCTATCAATTTTTTCTATTGAGCGTATTACAATGTCGTCAGGAAGTGCATTGTTCAAAGCAAAATGCATTTTTTTTGGAGTAACTAAAATATTAGTTTGCAAAACCGCAACTTGACCACGCGCATGAACGCCCGCGTCAGTTCGCGAAACACCAAAGAGTCGTGCGTCTTGATTAAAAACTGATGTGAAACTT
>JABSSP010000171.1 GCA_013213985.1 Candidatus Babelota bacterium
GAAAGCGGCACTGCAACAAATCCGCTAACGTTTTTTGATCGATTAGGAGGATCTGCAAATCCATATACACTTGCATCACCTTTAAGCGCCCAGCGACGATTATTTTCTAACGGAATTGGACAGAGGTCGCATGAGTTAAATGTAATTTGTTCGCAGCTTCTGTACCAGAAATTATACCCAACATCAAACGAGTAATTGCAACAATTGTTTGAATAATGAAACAATGTTGTAAAATCAATTTGAATAGGTGAACTTACATCAACAAATGATTTAGTTAAATTAGCAACCGGTGTAAATACATCTTTAAACTGGCTATTTGGAATTGACAAAGGATTACTATTTGGTGTTTCTGAGGTCATTAAATCAATCACTGGAGTATCTAATTTAAGCGCAAGCATATATCTGCTGTTGCATCCATTTTTTAAATCGAACACGCGACACTGTCTGTCTTTAAATAGATGCGTGATATTAAAGTCAACATATAGACCAAGTGAATTACCATTGCAACCTTGCCAGAAATCATAGTGCGCATTGAAATTACCACCCAGTTCCCAGTGATGCCCGTTACCAACAATTGGTTCAAATAAGAATTTGCAATCTGGTCTGTTACCCGTTGGAATTGCAGCACGAATACCAAAACCTACGTGATAGTCAGGACATTCCCACATATCATATCCAAGGAGTAGATGAATATCAGAAAGACGCGTTTCACTCAGACGATCACATGCTGATCCCCATTTAGAACATGCAAGTGGCTCTTGTGTAACAGAAAAAACTGCGTCAACGATGGTTTGACCCAGGTTACTATTATCAAGAATAAATGGCGGTATGCGTGGCGTTTTGCACGCAGTTATGTAATCGCCAAAACTATCAAGTAAATCAGTACGATCAATACTAGTGGCAGTGAAGTATCCTGCATCGTGTTCATTTTCACCACGGTTGTTTATTATTTCACAGTAATTTAAATTACGTTTTGTATGAACCACGGGCGCGTGTACCTTAAAGTACAACCCATTACAAATATTGTTTAAACTGCGGAAGTAGTCAAAATCAACGAGGTAGTTTTCAATACTTGGTCTGATTGTAATAGTACTTTCAAAATCTGTTGGGAGTCCAAAGTAATCTGCTAGCCAATCTTTTTCACTTCTGTCAGCTACGCGGCTACCAGAAATTTTTATAGTGGGACAATCGTCACAAACTTGCAAGCAACCATCACCAAACAGGCAACGCGCAATGTCGTGCGCTCTAAATGAACGCGTGTATTCAAATGTCACTGCAAAGTTGCTAAATGGTTCACACGAAGATGGATCATACCGATGAAGTATATCAACAAGTCCAACGAGCTCACGCGCAGAGTCAACTGACTGTGAACGTACTGCATAATAAGGTGTCGCACCTTGTGCCATTGACGCAGCCGCCAAAAGCATCATTACTATTCTTTTTGTACCCTTCATTCCCTTCTCCCCTACTTTTATTAATCTTACAATAGTCTCTTATTTTTTATAATACATTTTTAAAAAAATAGTCAACAATTTAGTTATATTATTTTTTTTAAATTTCTATGTTTAAGTAAAAAAGTCTTTATGAACAACAAAAAACAAGGAATAATATCTTTAAAATAAAGGATGTTTTAGTCTCAACTTAATGAGCGAGGTAAACATACGGATGCCATCTTTAACCGTAGAAAGCTTGCTACCCGCCTGATCATGCCATTTTGTTGGGGTTTCTTTAACGATAAATTTGTTTTTTCTACACAAATAGAGAATTTCTACATCGAATGCCCACCGCTTAACAGTACATTTAGAAATTATTGTTTCAATAACTTTACGTTGAAATAATTTTGCACCGCATTGTAAATCCTTATAGGAAAGGCCAAAAAGGAGCCAGACGAATGGTTCGTAAATTAATCGAGTCCCCCAGCGCTTGAATAAAGGACGCGGAACATGCAACTGTGCACCTTTCATGTAGCGGCTCGCAATAATACCGTGATGCTGTGGGATTTTTTCCACCAAATCATAAAAGGCTTCTGGCTTGGTCGCCATGTCAGCATCAACGAACCCTATATAGTCATTATTCCGAGTCAGTGCATCTTTAAAGCCAGCAACAACGGCCAGGCCCTTTCCTCCTTGGGGTAAATCAAGAATATGAACAGCTTTAGAATCCTTTTGTGCTCGCTTCACAACACCCAATGTATTATCAGTGCACGCGTTGAGTACAATAACCAATTCATAATCGCATGCACCCGCTTTTTTTTTGTCATTAAAATATTTAATATAGTGTTCAAGTGTGCGACCAATGCGATCTTGCTCATTATGCGCTGGAATGGTGATGCTGATTTTCATTAGGTTCCTTTTTTGTTTCAAAAATCTATTAAATACTTTTATTTTAGATACAAGGCCAAAGTCTCCTTATACCTATTAATAAAATACACATCCTGAGTAATTTGTTTGTCCTGAGTAGCATAGCATAACGAAGAGCGAAGCAAATTGTATCGAAGGATCTGCATAAATAATTTTCCAGTAGCTACATTACTACAGAGCTAACCCTCGAAAATGTATTAAAAAGGGATATATAACAGGGATTGCCCAATATGTTCTTGGTTGCTAATCCTCTATATTATTATTTTTTTCAAAAATAATTGATTTTATGTATAACTATATTTTAATATTATAATATAAACATTAAAAATCTCTATAAAAAGGATTAAGTTATGAAGAATAGTGTAAAGAATGCCCGGTTTGTCACTATCATGTTTTTATTCGCCTCAAGTGCGTCCGTACTTGGCAAAAAATTTAATTTTAAAGATAAAAATGAGTCTCTGCAGGCTATTGTAAGTGCCAATACAAGTGTTTTTTCTCGAGATAATCTTTTAGTTTCTTGGGGCACGCCAGGTAACAAAGAGCATGATGAGGCGATTAATTTGTGGAATGATTTACTAGAAGGCATCGAAAAATATGTTGATAAAAATAATCCTGATTTAAAAAGTGATTTTGCAACTATTAAAGCCACAGCTAGAACAACAATGAATACATTAAACCATATTTACGACCATTATATTAAGGACAACGTTGTAGATACTAGAAAGAGATTTAGTGGTGTATCCCGCATTGATCCAACAAAATTACATTTAAAAAATATTGATACTTTTGGCATAAAGAATACCTTGAATGTTATTAAACAAAGGAAATATGAGGAAAATATAATTAATACTTTAGATAATCTAAATGCAAAATTACAAAAATATCGTAAGTCAAAATTTACTCGTGGTATAAAGGGTGATGTGGCAGATGTACTCATCATGCTTGGTAATTATGTATTAGTCACATTACAGAAAGTAACTAAAGATTTTGGTAAGCTTAAGGAAGCGGTGAGTGAAGCAACATTCAGTGGTAGCTAATTGGGTAGAAATCATTAAAGAATGTTCAATAGTTATAACACCCCGGCTTAAAAGCCGGGGTGCATTATTTTTAATGTAAATAATGAATACGACACCATAAAGAACTATAATTCTGTTCGCCCCCTGCTGTCTGGTTAAGTAGTCTTAGTGAAGTCTGTGCATTATAACTCAGCTCCCACTGCCCCACCAACTGTTTTGTGCACCGCCACTTGCTCAGTTTCCTGTTGTGCCAACTCAAGTGCACGCATCAAACGCGAAACACCAATGCCACCGCCACAACGCGGAATAAAATCAAGATTTAAAAATACTTTAAGTTCTTTATTCACCCGTTCTTTTCCAAAGTGTTTGTACAAGGTTGCCGCATACTGCCCATCGCTAATAGTGTGAAACAATTCATACATTTCATCTGTATTGCAACTACGCTCGGCAGAACCGACTGTTTCTACACCGTACAAAATGGCGTCGATTTTATTTGCTATCTCACCACTCTTTTTCATATTAAAAAATGGCTGCGTATACCAAGGAAAATTTTTTAAGAAAAAGACATTTCCAAAATCCTTTTGAATTAATTCTTCTTGATCCGCTTCAACGTGCGCTTCACCATATTTTTGTGCAACGTCCGCATAATTGCCATTTTGGTAAGTTTTTTTGTCACCAAAACCAAGATATTGGAAAAGATTTGCCATTAAATCTTGCAGCACATCCATGTCGCCATGGGTTTCAAATTCAAATAAAGGAAACATTTTTAAATGGCGACCAT
Organism: Candidatus Babelota bacterium; assembly: GCA_013213985.1. Lineage (GTDB taxonomy): Bacteria > Babelota > Babeliae > Babelales > Vermiphilaceae > JABSSP01. The sequence continues at coordinate 4,158 of JABSSP010000171.1, forward strand.
GAATAGGATTTGGTTCATCACGATAACTCGTTGTGGCACAAAAAAAACCCGGCACATGCGGGTTACGTAATAATTCATGTTCGAGCCACATCTGGCCTGTCTGAGGCAACGGCCACTTTACACCCGAAAGGGTAAAGGTGGCAATCGTTGTGGGATCTTCACACGCGGCTAAAATACTCAAGCGTGATTGCGTGTCAACTTCTACAAATCCTCGGGCAAAAAAAAAGCTTCGCAGCTTTTGTGTCGTCTCGTGGTAGCCGACAAGCCCACCATATTGGTCAATTGCTTTGGTCATTATGCTTTTCCTTCTTTTAAAACAGTTGGACGGACAAATTTCATAGATGATAACACAAGACATGGTGATATACAACAATACAAAAAAAACACCCAGCTGTTTCGAATACTTTTTCAAAACAACTGGGTATAATTGTGATAATTAATCTTTTTTAATCAGAAACACTTTGTTTTTCAGAACCAACTCCCCAAACTTTATAAACAGTCGGCTTTGAATTAAACATAGTATTAAACACTAAACCGCCACTCATCAATTTTATAACACCTTTTGAATTGCCAGGAACTTTATCACCTAAGTAACTATATCCTGTAAGAATCGCTCCTGAAATAGCTAATCGTCCAAGAGTATCGGATTCTGTTAAATTATGTAGAATCGCATGCTCACTTTTCATAGTATTGAATGCAAGTAAAGTACCCACTACATTAATAGGTTTCTTAAAATTATCACTGTACTGAGCTGCATAGCAAGTCCCTACACCAATACCTGTAGCCACTGCCACACGTCCAATGGTATGTGGATTTTTTAAATCGGTAACAACCGGACGTTCACTTAAAAGAGTATCGACTACCAAAAAGTTTCCCCATTGATTGCACAACGTTTTTGCGATATCCGAACCTTGAGGAATATACGAGTCCAGAACACTACTGCCCACATAAAAAGCTCCAGCAAGAAATACTCGTTCAAACCAATTAATATTTGATTTATTCTGCCCTGCAGCTTGAACGCCAGACACTGAAGACAACAACTCCACACCAAAAAATACTGGCATTAAAAAGGATTTTTTCATAAGAAAAATCCTTTCATTTTGTTAAAATAATATTTATAAAAAATACACCTATTACTTATAAATATACACCATTATTACTATTTGGAAATCTCTTTTCCCATATCTGCAAATCAAGTGTGATTTAGAATTAAAAAATAATTTCTACTAACAAAATATATATCACAAAAACTACCTTTAGAGGCTATAAACCTGTAAAAATTGCCAATAAACCCCATTTACCCTATTATTAATAGAGTAAAAAATAGCTTAAAACTGAGAAAATAACTAAGAAAATGGAATTATTTAAAAAAAATAACCTGTTACCACTGATAAGCCCCCTTCTCCCCAATAATCCAATAGTTGTAGAAGCTGGCGCATTTAATGGAGCAGACACCAAAGAAATTAGCCAGTTTTGGCCACAGGGAACAATTCATGCTTTCGAGCCTGTTCCTGAAATTTTTACCAAATTAAAAAAAAATACGAGTGACTTACATAATGTTGTACGACATGAAATTGCATTGAGTACTGCAACAGGAAATACCATATTTTATGTTTCTGAAAAACCTTCACGACCAGGCGAACCATTTAAAGCGGGTTCGTTATTAAAACCAAAAGAACGGTTAAAGTGGTCTGATATTGAATATAAAAAAACAATTAACGTACCAACTATAACACTCGACGATTGGGCACAAAAAAATAACGTCACACACATTGATTTCATGTGGCTTGACGTTCAAGGTCATGCATTGCATATTTTGAAAGCAGCACCACAACTATTAAAAACCATCAAAATTCTTTTTGTTGAAGTTGAATTTATTCAAGCGTATGAAAATCAATATCAATATAACGACGTTAAAACATGGCTTGAACAAAATGGGTTTGTAGAAATTGGCAGAGACTTTGAAAATACAAACAAATGGTTTTATGGTAATGCATTATTTCGTAAAAAATAAATAATTAATCATCCAAAAAAATAAGGAATGAAAAATGATTTTTGATATTGATTGGGCAGGATTAGCACAACAATGGGGACCACCGATTGTAAAATCGACAATCATTGCTTTAATTGGTTTGAGAATTGCTAACTTTGCACAACGCACTGCTACAAAAACTGCAAAAAAGAAATTAACTCCCGGCTTGAGCAA
>JABSSP010000172.1 GCA_013213985.1 Candidatus Babelota bacterium
AAAAAAAATTAAAAAACCAGAATGGAGTGAAGATGTGGACGAAACGTCACGAGCAGCTCTACTACCAGAAGGCCTTTTTACGCAGTCAGCAGGGGAAATTGCAGAAGGACTAAAAAAAGTAGTTCTTGAAGATCCTACAGCAAAAGAGCGTTCACCACTACAGTCTGCAATGGGTATGCTTGATTTTTACATCAACCGCGCAGGAAAAAATTTAAAACCTGAAGACCGAGCACGTTTGGACGCTGCAAAAGAAAAGTTACGCAAGCTTTTTGGTGAAGAATAAACACTAAACAATTAGTTCTAAACCATCATAGCCGACAATAATTTCAATATCGTTGGCTACCGCTAGTTTTTCGAACTTTTTACGTGCTGCTTGCATGTCTTTATAAAACCATGCGCCAAAGTGAACAAAAACTATTGTGCAAGCATATTTTTTAAAAAAGCGCACAAGATCGGGCACCCCTGTGTGCCCATAAATTTTTCCTGATTTTTTGTGGCGTCTAATCAAACCACCAGTACGCATATGACTTGCTTCAGTAATGACCAAATCAAAATTCTTCAGTAAATGATGATATTTTTTTTCAATCCAAATCATATCACGGGTGTAAAGATTTTTTTTATTTTTGTGTTGAATTATATAGGTAACTGATTTCACTTTTAAACTATGAATGGTTGGAATTGGAGTGATTCGATATCCGTCAATGGTAAACGGTGTTTTGCGCGTACTAATAAGAAGCTCTTTATATTTTTTTGGTGCATAAATTGGAATATCTATCATTTGAAAGCAACCAGAGCGGACAAAAAAAGCATGATCAGGATGCAAATGCGTAATTAAAATATAATGAGGATCATAATCTAAAAAAGATTGTTCACCACAATCAACTAAGAGTTTGTTGTTGATTAAAATGCCTGAATGTTTTGAATGATATGGTGCGGATTCTTCAATCTCTCCACGAGTTCCTAAGATTTTTATTTCCATCGATCCTTACCAAGCTTTCCCTGAAAAAAATAAACTTTTCCATACCAATCTATTTCAATGACATAAAAAAAATCTAGATAAAGAAAAAACAGAAAGATATTCCGAAAGGATAAAAGACTGGTGTCCCCTAGTTGACGCATTCCGGAACCGAATTATTGATTTTGGCTTTAGTTTGCAAAATATCAAGACGGCATTTTCTAATCTGGGTATTGAACCTGAAAAAACACCCTTTTAGGGGGCTATTGAAGTTTATTTTGCGTAAAGTATAATATTAAGTAATAGAAAAAAACAATTATAACCCTTATTTTTCAAGGAATTATTATGAAATACACAAAAATTTTTATTGTAACACTTCTCTTGGCTAGTCAGGCTATCTGTTCAAGCAAGGACGTATCACAAGGATGCAATAATTTTTCTTACAATATGTACCAACAATTAAAAAATGAAAGTGGAAACTTATTTTTCTCCCCTTATAGCATCACAACAGCTCTTTCTGCAACTTATGCAGGAGCAAGAGGGATAACAGAAACTGAAATTTCCAATGTTTTGTGTAATAGTTTATCTTAAGAAGAATTTCACCCTTCATACGCAAGTACAATAGAAAAACTTAATCAAAACAATTCAAAATACCAATTAGAAATTGCAAATAAAGTCTTTGTTCAAGATGATTACAGAATTCTTGATTCATTCTACGCTCCTTCCAACATCGCCAAGGCTATGGCGGACTAAAGATGGAGCTTCGGCACACCAGGCATTTCTGAAAGAAATGACTGGTGTGCCCGGTAGGAATTGAACCTACGACCTACGGATTAGAAGTCCGTCGCTCTATCCAACTGAGCTACGGGCACAAAATTAAGAAGCTTTTTATAGTATAGCGTAATAAAACGTCTGATTCAATCAAGTAATTTGTAAAAATATCAACCTTTTTGCGGATTTTGGGCAACAAACAGTTTTGAAAATTCCTCGGCAATGGTTATTAATCTCTTTGTGACTTGGTCAGAGATATCTTGCGTTTTGTGGATGTCATCGTATATATCACGATAGACTGACTTAATATAGCTCACAAATTGCGTTGAAAATTCTGAAACATAACCCACCTCAATGTCATCCAAAAAGTCTTCTTTGACTAAAAATAACATGAGGGCTTGTTCGGTAAATGAATATGTCACATATTGTTTTTGTTTTAAAATTTCCATGATACGCGCACCACGAGCCAAACTTTTTTGAGAAATTTCATCAAGCTCTGTACCAAATTGCACAAAATCTAATAAGTCATTGTATTGCGCTAATTCTAAACGCAACGCCTGGGTCATTTTTTTTATTGCTTTGGTTTGCGCTGCGCCACCAACACGAGAAACTGAAAGTCCTACATTTACCGCCGGTAGTTGGCCTCGGTTAAATAGCTTTGTGTCTAAAAATATTTGCCCATCGGTGATTGAAATTAAATTGGTCGGAATGTACGCAGTAATATCATCACTTTGTATTTGTACAATGGGAAGCGCCGTTATTGAACCGCCACGCACAAATTTTCCCGCACGTTCTAACAATCGCGAATGCAAGTAAAACACATCGCCCGGATATGCCTCTCGTCCCGATGCACGGCGTAATAACAATGACATTTCACGAAACGCTATTGCATGATTACTTAAATCATCGTACACAATTAATACATCACGCCCTTGATCGCAATAAAATTCTGCAAGGGTGCATGCTGAGTATGGTGCAAGATATTGATTTAAAACTGCTTCGCCTGCGTCCGCACTGATAATGGTAGTATATTCAAGTGCATTATTTTCTGCTAACAAACGAACAATGCGCGCAAGGTTTGCCTGGCGTTGCCCAATTGAAACATACACACACAAAACGTTTTTACCTTTTTGATGCAAAATGGTGTCAATGGCAATTGCTGACTTGCCCGTGTTTCTGTTTCCAATAATTAATTCGCGCTGCCCTCTACCAATTGGAACCAGCGCATCAATTGCAATTAATCCTGTTTCTAATGATTCGTCAATGGGACTGCGTTCAATAATTTGTGGAACAACTTGCTCAACAGCGCGTTTTTTCGTTGCTTTTATTGGACCTAGAGCATCAATTGGCTCACACAAAGCATTAAGTACACGGCCAAGCATTTCATTACTTACTGGTACCTTAAATACTGATCCGGTGCGTTTAGCCACTTCAAGTTCTGCAACTGCGATGGTATTATATAAAAGAAAAACGGCAACCGAATCTCGCCCAAGATCAAAAATAATTCCTGAATTACCGCCCTCAAATTCTATGAGTTCGCCAAACATGGCATTACGCAAGCCGTGAATTCGACAAATGCCGTCACCAACTCGTATGACAATACCTGTTTCGTCCAGCTTGGTGTCGGCAATACCTTGCAATGACTTTTCAAATAACGAAACAAGATCGGTATTTTTGGAATCCATGATAGTTCCTATTTAATGACTTTTAAATGTCCCGTTCAACAAAAACCATTCGACAAGCTCAGGGCGAATGGATTATACAAAAATTTAGGCATAGCAAATTACAAAAAAACATGCGTTGGGTTAATTGTAACGTGTTAAACCTCGTAAACTATCAAGATGCTTGCGTATAGAGTATTCCCATACAAACAAATTACTTTGTAAACGAAGACCCGCAATCAACCTGTTATCAACTTCATACTTATATATAATATCGCACCCAGTTTCACGCGCAAGAAATTGTTCTACATTATCAAGTTGATCTTGAGTCAATGGATGTGAACTGGTGATTTCAAAAAAAACAATAGCATGTTTTTGACGATACAGTGCTACCAACTGCTTGAGGACTAAACGTATTAAAGGAGCCCGCTTATCACGCACTAATAATTTTATTAATTTTTCAAAAACGGTTGGTAGCTTATGACCATCAATTAAAATTTTGTGTAATACATCTATTTTAATTTCTGCTGGTACATGCGGAACACCGAGATAAAAAAGTTTGTCTTTGTTTTTTGACAAAAAAAGATACGCATCCTCTACGTTGTTGCTTTTTTTTTCAGTTATTTTGCTGCCAAAAACATTAAAAAAGGCTTGTGCATATTTTTTTGCCAGCATATGTGCCGATATATTTTTCATTGTTTGTTCATCGCCTTGAGAATATTTGCAAGAAACGCCTCACCTGCCTTTTTATTGCTAAATTCTTTAATAAGTTCTGCTTCTGCTTCATCAATAGCCTCAGGTAAAACTAACTCGCGCGTATAATCGGACTCCATATGCTCAAACTGCTTCTGCGCACGTTCATGCATTGTACGCGTAATATTTTTTTTTTCTTTTTTGCGTTTTTCCTTTGCTCTTTCAAAATTAGCTTTCCACGCACTTAATTTTAGATCTAGCGATTTAATACAGTCTTTTTGCTGTTCTATATCTTCTAATAGATCCTTTCTCTCTAGGTCAAGATTATGAGCATTTTCTTTCATTTTTTTTTGCGTTTGCTTTTTAGAAAGTATGTCACCTTTGATAAACGGCAAAAGGTGTTTTACAAACAGATAGCCACCAATAGCAAACAACAAAACAACGTTAAGCAATTTAAATGTAACGGCAACGCCCAAAAATTTAAATGATATACCTGCAAGAATTAAAATATTAATCAATGCAATGATCATAGACGTCGCCATCTCATTCATTGACTTGTCCTAATTTTTTAACAAGTACTTTTTCTAAACGTTTTTTTGCCTCGCGCACAACGCTATGGTCAACGATAATGGGTTTAAGAGGCTTGCCAAGATTTCTAAAAAGAAAAAACTCTTTTTCGTCAGTCACACGTGGCATTTCTTTCCGAAAATGATGTTGATACGCTGACCACTGCGCAGCTTTTTTATCTTTGTGTTGCACAACATCAGATCGCAATGTAGCAATCTTTCCTTGCGCATTACGCTGCTCAGCCGTATCAGCGAGTATAACTTCAAGCGCTGGCTCTAAAAGAAGTTTTTTGAACATCACCCATGCAACAAAAAAATGAACCATTTGTACAACGAGTGTTGCATTAATTTCCATGCACTAATGCCCACCTCAACTAAAGATAAACTACACTAATGAAAAGAAGTCCACCCGCAATTAACAAGCAATAAATTGCAGAAGATTCTATAATCCCCATCGCCATCATCATTGTTGTTCTTATTTTGCTGGCACTTTCAGGATACTTCCCTATGTTCTCACACGCCTTTGCGCCGGCCATTCCTTGACCAATAGAAGGACCAATACTTCCTATTCCCATTGCAAGGCCAGCACTAATAAATGCAGCTGCCTTTGCAAAAAAAACACCATCCATGAGATCGCACCTTTCGACATATAAGGTTAAAACATCTAGCCGCGTTTGCAGCGCCTCAAGTGGCAACAACCTATTCATAATAGAACAGGATAGTCATTCATTATCTATTCTATCCTATTTAATGCATTTTTTACAAGGGGAATAAGCAACAAACTTACAATAATAGAAAACATATATACATACCAGGTATATATGTTTTATTTTTTTATTGACAAAAAAATCCTTTTCATTAACATTTACGTAGGGTTTAGTACGAAGTTAAAGTGATTCAGCAGCATTTAATCTTACAAAAAACAGCAAGGAAAACTCATGAAAACCATTCTTTAAGGCTTAATCAAGCAGCAAATTTTCTTTTAACCAAATTTTCTTTTATCTCAAAAATCGCAATCAACAATACTTTTTATATTTAAAGGATGCATTATGAACATGCGTACATATTTTTTATTAATTTTTCTTTTATCTTTGTCGTATTTATCTCACCCTGCGGGATCCCCTCTTCGAGAAGAAAGACATCTTACAAAAGAAGAACAACAACAATTAAAAGACATGCAATACCAAGCCCGAATGCAAGCAAAATTTGAAACAACTAAAAGAGAATATTTTTATACTGAACGAATAAAAGAACAGCAATGCACCCCACGCTATACCTATAAAGACTTAGTTCAGCCACTATCCGAAGAACAACAACTCGTCTTTGATCTATTTTTAAACCGCAATGAACTTGAAGAAGATACTGACGCAGAGCTTGAGGGCGGCATTATATTGGCTGGCCCTCCAGGAACAGGTAAAAGTTTTTTTGTTGAGTCATTGGCGGGAGAATTAGCACAACATGGGTATACATTTTATAAACAATCAGCAGCTACTGTCAATGTGGGATATGCCGGTGAAGGAGCAGCTTATCTTGCAGTTACTTTTAAATATCTTCGTTCAGAAGCAACTAAAGAAAATCCCATTATATTTTTTATAGATGAAATTGATGCAATCGCTAAAAAACGCGAACTTTTTGGTGGCGGCGCAGCTGGTTCAGATATGCAAAATACACTTGACCATCTCCTTACTGAACTTGCAGATAACACAAATAATTATTTAACCGTTGTAGTTGCAACTAACCGATTATCAGTATTGGATTCTGCCTTTAAACGTACAGGGCGTATGCACATCAGTTTACACTTTTCACTTCCAAACAAAGAAAAAATAGAAAATGAAGTAAAACGCTGTACCAACAAATATCAGCAAAAATGGAAAAACCGCTCGCATCTTATATCAATCAAAGAAATAATTGAAGATGAATTTACAATTCGTGATGTTGAAGAAGTGTTTAAATGGGCAGCATGGCATGCATCACTTGAAAAAAGTGATGCTGTTAAAGAACGGCATTATGAAAAAGCAATGAAATTTGTAAAAAAAGAAAAGCTCGAAAACAAAAAGCTCGATTTCAACTCAACTTCAGACAGAATGGGAAAAGTACTTGCAAGAATAAATCAACTAAAAGCAGCCGGATACGATAAAGGAATTGCTATAAAAATGATCCAGAGCTGGGGTTATGATGGGGATTTAACAAAAGAATTACCAAATTAAAGAACACATACTTAAATCAAGGTAAACTATGAAAAAACAATTATTTTTATTTTCATTACTGAACTTGCTTTCATTCTCTATCGCATCCCCAATGCGTATGCGCGCTGCAACCAAAATCTTGGCTGGATTTGGAGCATGGGAAGCAAGTGATAAATCAAAACCAGCTTGGGTAGAATCTGGATCACAAGCTGATCTTGCTTACAACATGCACAAACCATCTTCTGATCATCGTCAAGATCCAGATTTTTCTCATTTTGGTGATTCTAACAAGTCAAACCAATCAGAACCGGGTCCCTATCTTGGACGAGAGCCAAACAAAGGCGTAAGAGAACCAGAGTTAACATCAAGCACGAAACTCAATATGCTCCTAGAAAAATACCTCATATTTCATTGGGAAAGAAATAAAGACATCCGCACCATCATCGACCAAAATTGTCAATTGTTGATCACACAATATCATCCTACCACTCCCGGCCCCATTAACTCTGATATCGTCAGTGATTGCAGAAGACTCAAAAAACAGGTTCGTGATAAAGAATCTGTCGATATACTTGTTGGTGAATATAAACGACTCGAACAACATCATCGTCAGGCACAACAAGAACTAGCACGTCAAAACACATTTGGTTTCAGTCAAAACTCTTATACTGAGACACCTGTTTTCACACCCCCCACACCGGCAAAAACACAAAAACTAAAAACTAAGCCCAAAACTAATTCTACAAAACAAACAAAATCAACTCCACAGATTTCACAAAAAGAAATCAACCGTCTTGCCGAGCTTGCAAACCACTATGCGCAACAACTGGAATATAATCCTGATCTATCTGAACAAACGGCTAACCGCATGCTTGCGAGGCAACGTGCAATTGAACAATCAACAAAAGCAATACATATAGTTATTGACCCTCTTCGGCAAGCTCTTAGTGATGAACTTGGAAATATTGCCAAAGAAATTAAAGCATCAACAACCAATATTGCCGCATCAGAACTTGGTTTTCTGCACACCAAGGCCCATGTTTTCATGGAATTAACCAAAGATCTCGAACAAGGTGGTTATTTTGTTGATGCATTTAATGCACTTGATGTGGTCCATGTAATTAATGACACTGCTAAGCAAACTGGCCCTGAAATCTATACCAAACAAGCGGGAGAATTATTAAAAACTATTTGGAGCGGATATAAAAATATTCGTCCGGAATATCGATTACTCATAGGTGATTTTGTCACCGTCATCACTGACCCTAACGATGTTCGGTCTCTTGTAAAAAACAGCAATGCTGCCACTCGAGGATTCATTCGTGCTACTAAAGAATTTGCAGTAGAACTCAAGGATCTTCCTAAAAATGTGGTTGAAGGTGTTGCCGCTATTGCAACCAAAATGTATTACTTCTCCAACCATTATTTGATCAACGATTATGACCTGACATCGCAGCTTGAGGTCATCCAAGAACTCAGAAATGAGATAGAGAGATTTGAAACAAATAAAGAACTTGCCGTACAAAAACTTACTGACCTACTTCATCACGAACAACAACTTGTTGAAACATACAAACAACGCCAAAAGACTAATGAAAAAGTTGGCAAATTTATAAAAGAAAAGCTCGGTGATTTTTATGAACCATTTGAAGGTAAAAGTTCATCAGAACAGGTTAAAGAACTGTTCAAACTTGCATATCATACACTAACGTATGAACCTTCTGAAGATACTGTAGAAAACGTCACTGCGTTTGCCACAAAGCATGCACTCAATTACGGAACAGGCAATGCAGCCGGCAAACTCTTTGTAATTACCGGAGAAGGTCTTGGTGCACTTGCACACGGTGCAACTGAATTGAGTGCCGACATTGCAGCACAGCTTTCTAATGGGAATGCATTACGCATTAACGGTAATACAATTGCAATTGTTGCTAACGACATTGCCGAAGCCGAAGCGGTACGCGCAGCTATTACAACAACTGCTGGGGTCGTTGCTGATATTACTGAAATTGCAGTGCCTGCAACGGCACTATTAAAAGATGGCAATGATCTTGGTTGCTCAGAACAACAACCTGATTGGACCCCTCACGGATATAAGCACTCTTCTTCAAAAAATTTAAAATGGAAAGACGTTATTAAACAAACCAAAAACGGCCCTGCAAAATATCATCATAATATTGATATAGAAAAATTAGAGCGAATGGTATGGCAAAAGGGAACCAAAATAAATAACGGTAAACCGTGGAAGGTGATGAAACTAGACTATTTGGTAGGTGCAAAAAATGGAATAGAAACACAATTTGTAAGAGTCGAAATGAGTGCAAACACTATACATGGGCATCCCATTACAAAATCAGAATATTTAAAACTTTTAAACTAACCAGGAACAGGTTTGCTAATGAAAAAAATAAATATTAAATCAGGAAAAATTTTATACAATGATTTAAATATTTTAAATAAATCTTTAAGTAAACAGATTTTTTCATTAAAAGAAGATTTACTACAAATCGAATACCCAGACGGTTATTTGATAGATGTTGGATGGTACCCTGAATTCGATATCACAGGACATTTTAAAATCATGCTAATAAAGGACTTTAATTGGGATCAACCAGTTAAAGATATAACATGTAAAGATTTGGTGAAACTTATAAAAAATATTCAAAAAATTATTGATGAAATAGATAATAAAACTTTACAGTTAAAGGAATAATTATGAAAAAGATATTGATGAGCATAGCAATAATTGCTCCATTAGCAATCCAAGCTAGTGATATGCCACCTCGTAAAAAACAAAATAATGAAGTACCAATTCAACAAGAAATTCCAACACCAAGTAAAACAGATAGAAAACTTAATTCAATGACGCTTCCTAACTTTGTTGGTAAGCTTCCTGATTATTTTGACATTAATCTGGGGTGGATTATACGCTCTCCTAACGATACCTTTTTTGGGGGAGCAACTATTTTGATAGTTGGTGAAAAAGGAACTGGCAAAACCCTACTCGTAAATGAAATAATAAAAAAGTCCGGCTTAGAGACAATATATGTTCCTATGAAAGAATTATACAATCAACCTTTGCCAGACGGCTATAAAAATCATAGCCGTTATGCTGATGCTGTAATTAAAAATGCTCTATCTAGAGCAAAAGATATATCACAAACTAAGAATAAATCTGTGATTGTTTTTATTGATGATCTTGATTATGGATATCCCAAGGATAAACCATTTGAATCAATATCTATTGGTGGTAACACACTTCCTGATATTGAAGATAACTACAAACACATTAAATTCATAGCAACCGCTACAGATATTGATGTATTTCCAAAAGATATTCCTTATCGAAGATTAACTTATGTTATTCCACTTTCATTACCTGATTATTCAAGTAGAAAAGCGATCATTGAGTTTCACTTAAAAAAACATTTAGCCGACAAAAATATAAAGTTTTCTACGCTTGCTTTTGCTTCACAAGGATTTTCTGGTGGTGATTTAGTACGTGTAATAAACAATGCCGCAAAGCTAGCACAAAAACGCAGTGACTCTCAAATTACACAAGCTGATCTATGGACTGCTTTTAAGCCAATCAGACGTGAATTAGCACTACAACAATGGGAGGGAGCCAAGCAATCAACACAAAATTTTTTAACAGAATATGGCCCGGCTATTGTAGCAATACTCGCAACAGTAGCAATGATTCTTTTAATTAAAAATAAAAACAAAAAATAATACAATTACTTTTTTATACTAGGAGTTCATTATGAACAGAAGAAGACTAAATCTTTCTACAATTATATTACTCACAGCCTCATCTATAGCATTTAGTACAACAATGCCTACGCGTGCACGAAAAGATTTACCTAACATGAAAAAATCAAAGTTTCCATATCTGTCTATTCCTGAAGAAAATCGTAAAAGCCTCAAGGGAGCTATTTCTAAAAAATTGGAAGAAATCTTTACCTCCATCGCTAATAAACGAACTCTACCTCCGGGACTTTTCTTTTATGGTAAAAAAGGAATAGGCAAAACACTCACAGCTCAAGCACTCACGGGTGAACTTGATGGATATGCCATACATTTTGATACTAATGAAATAATTGAAGCAGGAAACTGTAATTCTACTATTAAGAGAATTTTTACTTATGCACGAAATTGTGTAAAAGAGCACAACAAATATGTAATAATATTTTTTGATGATATTCATGAAGCAGGAAAGAATGGATCACAATCTCCTGCAATGCGTAGCTTCACGACTACCTTATGTTCTGAAATAAAGAAAGAACGAGAAAATCACAAAATATTGGTTATTGCAGCTACATATGAAAAGGTAGAAAAAATTCATAGCCTTTTTATTAAATCACCCTTTGAAACAGTCAAATTTGAAGAACCAGATACAAAAAGCCGTTTCGCTATCCTAGAATATTATTTTAGAAAATCAAGCTACTTCAGAGAATCCCATATTCCAGTCCTTAAAGAAATTGCTGAAAGAACCTCAGGATTAACAGCTCGTGATTTAAAATTAATGGTTAATATAGCAAAAAGGTCAGTAGAACAACGATACGAAGACTCGAACAGAAAAACTAAACTTATATTTTCAAAATCAGATCTTGTATATGCATACAAACAAATCAACATACTCAAAGTCAAAGAAGATGGTAGTTTTAGTTTGACTCGAGTAGCTGAAGGAAGTGTAGTCGCTACTGTTGGAGCAATTGTTGGCTTCGTAATAGCAATAATAGCTGGCAGTAATGGTGGTAATGGTGGAAATGGGGGAAGTAATGGCAGCCCCACTGGGTCTTCTAGCGTTTAATAAAGACAATTTTTATAATTAATTTTTTAAGGAAATAAAATGAAAAAATCTTTATTACTATCAGTGTTGTTGGTATTTACTGCAAATAATATTCACCCAGAAACACCAAAACCTGGCACAAGCATGGGAGAACTACTTTTTGATGGCCCTGGTATTATAGGATTTGGCCACGCTATATTATTTGAAGTTTTAATACTATCATTCATATTTAAAAATTTGAATATGGCTAGATATTTTAAAAAATTAGAAAATAATTTAGACAAGTCTAATAATAAGGACAATACGAAGAAAAAGCCTGAGAAGAGCGAAGCTAATATTACTGCTTGTTCATAATTCTTTAAAATGGGCACCATACTCATTCAGCATGGTGCGCATTTTTTACAAGGGAAATCTACCCTTTTTGCCAATCCGACCAAAAGACGATAAAATTAATAGGAGTGATAGATTCTATCCTAATAGTGCTTCTATTGCGCACTTATCCTGAAAAGCATAGATTACCAGAGCGAACGTTATTGGATTATGATTATAAAACAGAGATTTTTTAACTTTTTTTACCCCTGGGTAATTATACTGTCAATTATGGCATGTGTTGGCACATTGAGTACAGCTCAGCTGGATGCTCCTTTTGATGATCCGGCCATTGATGCATTTTTAAATGAAAATGTACAAGCAGCAGAAGAAGCATGCGATAAAGAATCGGTTATTGGTCTGTTGCAAGATTTTAATATCATAGATCTGCTCAAACAAGATTTTTATTTGCGCACCAATTATTTAAATAAAAGAAGTCTTTTAGATGAAGCACTCTTTATGAATGAATGGTGTTCACAATGCGACAATTATTTTAGCGCCTATCTTTTTTTCAACCAGTACACCAGAAAAAATTTTACGACAAAGCGCGACACCATCAATGCATACCTTGCCGTCGGTGATGATCAATTTATTGATAACTTGCAAGCAATTCTAGAAGAGATTGAAGATCTTATCAATTTTGATACAGAATCCGCAGTTGCTGTACTTTCATTGATAGAAAATTTTGTGGTGGAAGAACGACGCCTTGGATTTATGTTTAGTGGGCAATACACATGGTGCGATTGGCGCCTAAGAGTAAAAATGCCCCTGCAGTATCACGAGCGAAATTATTTTGCTAATTTAGAAATTCAAAATGCATTACAAGAACTCCTTGATCCAATCACCGGTGCACCCTCACCACAAGAAGAAGGACGCTTTCAACGCGAACATTTAATTAGTGATCAGTTTGGTGTTGGCGATACGCGAATTGAAATTGATTATCCTGTTGTTGACACATGCAACACAAATATGCGCGCGGGATTTTTGGCAACCATTCCAACGGCTTATGCATTTAAAAAGGGTCTGTACGGATCCTTTTTTTGTCGTAATAGAAATAGACCAACTATTGATCTTTGTTTACTTGTAGACCAAGAAGCCATCAGCAGCGGTGCATTAGAACAAGCATTTACAAACTTTTTTTTACAAGCTATGGATTATCTGTCGGCAATTTTGCTCGATACTCGGCTAGGCAATAATGGTCATTTTGGATTAGGAGCTCTTTTACATTCGCAAGGGTGTTTAGGTAAATGGGTCAACAGACCGTGGGCACAAAACATAAAAATAAAAAGTCGGCTTTCAGCTGAATATTTAATTCCCAAAGAAGAACGCGTTTTTTTTATAGAACATAACAATGCCGCAGAATTTGACTGTAGAGATTTTGATGATGAAAATCAGGTTGATAGCAACTTTGATTTTCTTACCCGCGTTCTTACAAACCGCTTCTTTCCATTTAATTTTAAAGCAAAGGTTTCACCAGGTGTTATTTTTAGATCAACGTCTCGCCTGATATACGAGCGCTGCAAATGGGGAGGATATTTTGGCTTTGATAGTTATTTACAGATTGGTCAAGGAATTAGCGAGATTTGTGCGCCTGATAAAATAAAAAAAGTGTTATGCAAAGCAAAAGCAGAAAAATCGTGGATTTATCAAAGTAGAATTATTGGAGGACTTTCGTATAGAATACCGCGTTCATGCTCAAAATGTGATGTTATTCTTTCTTTAAATGGTGGACTTACCTATATGACCCGTGGTCTGGGTAAAGACTTCACCCTTTCTTTTAATATCGATACTAATTTTTAAAAAATAATTAATGAGGAAAAAATGAAAAAAATAGTGTTAGCTTGTGCCCTTATAGCGTTAGGATCAACGCAACCTACGTCATCAGTTGTTTTAACGTCAGGTGCGATTGGAAAACTTGATGGAACTGTAATTAATGCAAAAAAAATACAACTCATGTTTAAAATTCTAAGTAACCTGGAAAAAATTCTAGGACACAAAAATGGTTCGAGCAAAAATGACCGCTACACATTCAAACAAAAAAAATATAGTCTACGCGGACTTATGCGATTGCTTGAAGATGGATCGGTAACGCATGCACAGCTTGCTCAATGTTTTAAACAAGTAAAAAGCGATCTAAAAAATAACTCATTACAATATGCAGAACACACACGAGGATCAAAAAGTTTTTTAATTTTATATGTTAATGAATCATGTTTAAAGCATGGGCACAAAGAGAGTATTTTACTCAACTGGGCTCACACTAAAGAAGGCACTGAAGCAGAACAAATGGAAAAAGAGTTGACTGATTTATACACCTGTTACACCTTTGCACTTTCATTGTCGACCTTTTTGCAAGATATGATTCAAAGCTGTCCAAGCGCTGTAGTAGACTTTAAAAAATTTATTCGTCAAAAACTGCCTCAGGCTTCAGTTCAATCGTTTGAAAAATGGATTAACATCATACAAAGTAGACCAAAACACTATGCAACAAAAAGAAACACTCTCGGGAACCGTTGATCGGATTATTTTCCAAAGCGCAGAAAATGGTTTTTCTGTTTTTATTTTACAAATTAACAGCAACTCTTCTACCACTGTGTGTGGATATTTACCGGCCATAACTGCCGGTGAACAAGTACAATTAAGTGGTTCATGGACCGTACATCCAAAATTTGGCAAACAATTTCAAGCAGATGATTGTACTAAAACAGTTCCCACATCGCTTGTTGGACTAAAAAAATATCTTGGCTCAGGTTTAATTAAAGGTATTTGGTTATATACTATATGTTACATCAACAAGAAGAGGGTTTCTTCCAATACATGCGATTATTTTAAGTGATATCTTTTATTACAGGTGTCTAACAAGAAGCTAGTGTTTT
>JABSSP010000173.1 GCA_013213985.1 Candidatus Babelota bacterium
ACAACACCTTTCATTATTTGAAAATTTGCCTACGCTTCCTGATGTTATTACTATTGATATGATTGCCTTGTATAATTTATATTGCCAAATTCCTTATTACAGCAAAATTCAGGGTGGTGTAGCCCTCATCGACCTACGATCAAATGAAACGCGCATCATGTATATTAATAACGGCCAACTCAAACTGATACGCTCAATTTCTGATGGTCTTTTAGATCGTGCTAAAGAAATAAGCTCGACACTGAATATCACACCAAAAGATGCGATGGAACAAATTTTACGATTTGGTCATGGAGAAGCTGTTTCCCCAGAGTTTACTAAAGCATTGTCTGATAGCATGTCAAAGTTTTGGAATAAAATATCATTTACCCTTAATTCTCTTTCTGCGCAGAATACATCTAACCCTATTAACAAAATTATAGTACTAGGAGAAGGAGCAACTATTAAAGATGTGGCTTCTTTTGCGCAAAAGCAACTGGACATTGAATGTGAATTATTCAAAGCAAATGAATTGTTCAATGATAAACAAATAACCATAGAAAATAAAAATTGTATGGGTCCAACACATCTTATAAGTCTTGGAACTGCTCTTCCTGCAGTAGAACCATTCAACCTCCGTACAGAAACATCTGACACTTCTCAAGCTGACACTACAAAAAAGCAACTATTAACCGCCTTGGGACTATCTTTGGCTATGCTATTGGGAATGGTTGGCTTTTCTTGGTATAAATCTTCACAGCTATCTTCAGAGGTAAATAGTGCTGCAACACAAGGCATCAAAAAATTGAAATTTGTTCTTGATGATAAAGTAAAAGGAAAATCTCGTAAAAATTCAGTTATACAACTTGATTCTATGGTGAGGACAGCTCAAACTGTAGTAAAAGATAAAGAAAAAACGTGGTTTGCCTTTGACGGTCCTGCACGAGCAACCTTTTTACACTACTTATATGAATTATTTACTACCTTGGACAAAGAAAGTCTTGGGTTAACTATTAACCAACTTTCCATAAAAGATGATGTATTAAACCTAAAAGGAGAAGTACGAGATCTTCCATCGCTTGCTATCTTTAATCAGCGCTTGCACGAATCAAAGCTGTTTAAAGATATAGGTTCTTTACAAGAAGAAGTATTTGATATCGATATTCCGCTCAGTCTAAGTGAAGAAGAATGATAGGAAAAATAACAAATAAAATCGTAGGTTTTGTTGATAATCTTGATAACAAAATGTTTTATCGGTATGCAGGTGCTTTTTTTGCTGTGATACTTGCAGCTACACTATTTATTCTGTATCTGTATCAAAGTAGTGTAGCAACAAGTCAAAAACAAATGAAAAAGGTAAATCGATTGCACATAGAGATCAGAGAAATTCTAGATAAAAATGAACAAGTAAAAAAGCGGCGCAAAGAAGTAGATGCAATACTTAAGCAAGATCCTTATTTCAAAATCAAAAATTTTTTTAACGAAACACTTAAAAAATTAGGCCTCAGTTCAGACACGCTAACCGCATCAGAAAGTGTTAATCCTAGTAATAAAGATTATTTAGATATTGTTGCATCCGCTAAACTCACTGACCTGAGTATGCAGGAGTTAGCGGAACTGTTACAAGCCATTGAACAAAATAAACGAGTACACATTCGCTCACTGGAAATATCCCAGAAAAAACCTGGTACCATTGACGTTAATCTCACTATTGCTACGCTTTCAGAAAGAGCACCAACTGCAGAATAATAAGGTATTTTAATGAGCATATTACAATTTTTTAAAATAACTATCATCGTACACAGCTTTTTCTTTTGTATGCTTTCAATAAGTGAAAGTAATAATAATACAAGTTCACCGTATGATCATGAAATGCTTGCCCAAAAATTAAATGGACAAAACAATAATGGCATACCTAAATCTTCACGTCGTAAAAAAAGGCAACAACTTTTTGATTTTAGTTATATAGATACACCGCTTGTCGATATTATTAATAACTTTACATACGAAAAAAAAGTTAATGTTATTTTACCTGTTGAAGCAGACACTATTGAAGTCAAAGTTACTATTGATCTTGGATTCCTTTCACTAAATGAAGCATGGACCGTTATTCACACACTCCTTGATATGGCTGGATATATCATGATTGGTGAGGAAAATAAATTTTTCGTAGAAAAAATGGTTTTCGATCCAGAAGGTAAATTTATGATGCCCAAACAGCCAACAAGGCTGTTTGTTGGAACACCTCCGGATCAACTACCAAATAGCCAAGAGTTGATTACTTATATTTATTACATGGCCAATCTCACTGTTACTGACGATCCCGATAGTGAAGTCTATGGAACATTAAAAAAACTCTTGCCTAAATCAGCTAAAATATTAATCGACACAACCACAAATAGTATAATATTAACGGCAGAAGCCAGTGCTATTAGAGCCGCTATGCAAATTATCTCTGCTCTTGATAAAACCGAATTTAAGGAAAACATAGAGTATGTGCCCCTTCAATTTATCTCAGCAAAATTAGTATATGACCTATTTCAAGAAATCATAAAACCAGATCCACAACTCAATCGATTTAGGTTAGATGCGCGCAAGAAACAACAAACTCATTACTTTTCTAAGCATATCAAAGTAATTCCACTCATTCGCCTCAATAGTGTTGTTTTAATGGGCAGGCAAGAAGCCATTGATAAAGTTAAAAATTTTATCCACAAACATATTGATGTTGAACTTGATACAGGAGAATCAATTTTACACATCTATAAATTACAATATCTTGATGCAGCACCATTTGCTGAAGTACTTAAAAAGATTGTCGCAAGTGATGCTTCTATTGGTACAGGGCAAGCGGTTGGATCACGCGGGCCAACTAGTACCGAACGTTTTTTTGAAGGCGTCATTATTACAGCTGACTCAACAAAGGACGAAGAAACTACTGAAAGAGCTCAAGCAGACCGCGGCTCAGACTATAAAATTTCTAAAACAACTGGTGAGTCTTACAAATATTATGGAGGAAATAAATTAGTTATAGCAGCTCGCAATGATGACTGGGCTAGGATCCGAGAACTTATTGAACAACTTGATACTCCACAGCCACAGGTTATTATAGAAATTCTTATTGCTGATTTATCACTAGAAGATACTCGCCTTCTTGGGAGTATACTTCGTAATCCATATGGATTGGGAGCGTGCCCATCATCATGCAATACCAATGCACAAGCAGCTCATGCCTCACGAATTATTCTTGATCCAGACTTTTTGTGCCCTGATGGCGCTTCTGTTCCAACAAGTTTACAATCTGACTTACTCGGAAAAGTATTTAATAGCTGCACTCAAAGTGTAGCCTCAACCTTTTCTCCTGGGTCAACCGCAATTGCCTTCAATGATAAGGTAGATGGTAGAACATGGGGGCTGTTACAAATACAAGATTTGTTTCAGGACACTAAAATTCTTTCTAACCCTCATGTTATTGCAACGAATAATCAAGAATCCCATATTAAGATTGGTGAACTTCGACTTGTCCCCGGACCATCATCTGGGGCAGAGGGAGGTACTACCGAGGTAGCTAAAGTGTGGATAGAAGCAGCTCTTGATTTACGTATCACACCACGTATTAGCTCGGCAAACACTGTTAATCTTACTATCATCATTGAGATTGACAGGTTTCAAAATTCCGCTACCCAAATTGTAGGTGCTGAGGGGAGTGCTCAAGCCCTTAATAATATAGACACTCGCCAAATTGTAACGAATGCTAATGTGCATGATAGAGATGTCCTTGCGCTTGGGGGTCTTACACGCATTGATCTTAATGATGATCGCTCAGGAACACCACTTTTAAGTAAAATACCTATTTTTGGTTACTTGTTTAAAAAAAGAAATCAAGTTGGAGATGAAACAAACTTAGTCGTCTTTATATCCCCAACCATTGTTCAACCTCGTTTGCGCGGTGGAACCAGTAAATACACCAATGAATATGTAAAAAAAGCTCGCCGGCAACTACAAGACGCAGAACTCTTTGATTCACTGCGCGATCCGATAACTCGATTCTTCTTCGATCGGGATACCGTTGGTGACCCTGTAGAAATTCTTGATCGTTTTGTCAGTAAAGATGAGTTTCAACAACGTGAGGCTTTGGGTACTTTGAGTGACCAAGACAATGCTATTGTCGGTCTAAATAGTTCAATTGATATTGCCAGTCCGCAAGACGTTGTCGACATGACGAAAAATATTTCAGAACAATTAATCGCGGAAATTATTACTGATGTTCAACGTGCACCATTTAAAAATCATACCAATATTGATATTGATAAATTACTTGCACAGGCCGACATAAATACCAATCCACACAAAAAAACTTGGAAACATGTTGTTGAAGATCATCATAAGTCTCGCGAGCAACGGCTACAAGAACTACTTGCTTATGAAGTTAATCCGCTGAAGAAAACACGTACTACATAATAAAAAATTCACGTCAGCTAGAAGGCTATTCACTCCCCCGTTCGTCCTGAGCTTGTCGAAGGATACGAACAAAATTTGTTTAGTTCACCAAAATTTTTTTGTATTAACTTAGGCAATCAATATCTTTCTGTAATAATATAATTGTTTTATCTTTGACCGCTCGTATCCTTCGACAAGCTCAGGACGAACGGAGTGAAAACTAAGCTCATGTTTACTCCTGAATAAGTCTAAGGAACAGGACGGAAATATTTGATCAACTTGCCAAGATGAATCTGTATCATTCTTCAAGTAACGACCGCTGTAAAGTATCCTCGATGCGCAGCAGTTGATTATATTTTGACAGGCGTTCACCTCGACAACATCCACCAGCTTTGATGTAGTCTGCACTTATTCCAACTGCTAAATCAACGATAAAAGAATCATTTGTTTCACCGGCCCTATGAGATGCAATAACATTCCAACCGTTGTCTTTGGCGAATTTTACTGCCTGCAATGCTTCGGTAACCGTTCCTACTTGATTCGGTTTGATAACAACTGCGTTGGCAAGCCCATCTTCGACTCCTAGGGCAACCCGTTGCACATTAGTTGCAAAAAGATCATCGCCAACTATTTGTACCGTATCGCCAAGCGTATTCATAAGAAGACTCCATCCGTCCCAATCAGCAGCATCAATGCCATCTTCTATTGAAAGAATGGGATACTTATCAACAAGATCAACATAACGAGCAATAAGTTCATCACGCGATAATTTTTTTTTGTACCACTGGTACTTTTTGGTTTTGGAATCATACAATTGGTTTGCCGCAAGATCCAGAGCAATAACAAATTTTCCCTGAGATTGTTCAAGAGCCTCAGAAAGAACATCAAGGGCTTCATATTCGTCTTTAAAATCTGCAGAAAAACCACCTTCGTCACCGATTCCAACTTGTTTTCCTTTTTTTTGTAGGAGCTTTTCAATGGCATGAAATGTAGTTATGCTCTCCTCAAATGCAGATCTAAATGTTCGTTGATCTACAGGAATAATCATCAATTCTTGAATTGGCAACGTTGAATCAGAATGTGCACCACCGTTAATAACATTAAACATAGGAAAAGGAATAGAAACAGAATTGTAATTACAAAGATATGCAATCAGGTCATACAAAGGAACGCCATCAATCGCTGCTTGTGCTCTGCAGACTGCAATACTTGCTGCAAGCATAGCATTTGCACCAAGGTGTGATTTATTTTCAGTGCCGTCAGCTTCAATCATGGCTAAATCTAATTCTACAACGCTTGGTTTGTGACCAATTAAAATCGGTGCAATATTGTCTTCAAGAGATTCAATTGCCTTATTAACTCCGAGCCCCATTAATCTTTTTTTATCACGCAACTCAGCTGCTGCATAAGGACCCTTAGACATTCCTGATGGAACAGAAGCAATAACGTGAAGGCCTTCGTCTAAAACAAGTTCACATTCAAGTGTTGGATGTCCCCGAGAGTCATAAATTTCACGACCTATTACTTGCTCTATCTTCATGCACTCTCCCAACAACAGAACTACTTCTTGATCTACTTTTCTTTTTCTTGATCAAACATGAGGCGTATTTATGCCCCACACTTTCAAAGCTTACACATCTGCTCGAGCAATCTCAATTTTAAAACAAAATTGAAACAGTAAAGCAGTTACTCCACACAAGGTGTGATTATTTTTTTGAAACATAATTTTTGGATACTTAAAAAATGAGACGAATTTATTTTTTAGGAATAAACTTAAGTTGATATTCTTTCAGTTTTTCGTTTTCAACCTTACTCGGTGTGCTCATCATAGGATCATAACCGCGTGCTGTCTTGGGAAACGCAATCACTTCGCGAATAGATGCGGAGTTAGTCATCAACATAATCAAGCGATCTAGCCCAAGTGCAATGCCTCCGTGAGGAGGGAAACCTAATTCTTGCGCTTCTAACAAGAAACCAAATTGTTCATGCGCTTGATCTTTATCCAATCCAAGCAACTCAAAAACTTTATATTGTGTTTGTGCATCATGAATACGAATTGAACCTCCGCCCAATTCAACCCCGTTTAGCACAATGTCATAGGCGCGTGCACGCATTTCACCTGGCTCTTGATTTTCCCAACCTTCAACCGGTGATGTAAATGGATGATGTACCGCATCCCACCGTTTACCATCTTTGTCATATTCAAAAAGAGGAAAATCAGTAATCCAAAGAAATTTAAATTCATTTTCTGGGATCATGTTAAGCTGTTTGCCAAGAATTAAACGCAACCTACCTAACAATGTCCACGCTTCTTGATACGGTCCAGCAATAATGAACAATGTGCTATTGTCAGAAAAGTTAGGAATGATTTTTTTAGTTCGTTGCACAAAATCGTCCGGTAAAAATTTTGCAACAGGAGATTCAGTGGCACCATCTTTATAGCGAATCCACAAAAGACCCTTTGCTCCCATTTGTTGAGCAGTGCCAACCATGCCGTCTAGTTCTGATCGAGTGAATTGATGATCGCTCACATGCAATGCACCAATTTTACCATCTGAATCTAAAACTGATCGAACAAATTTTAATTGCGTGTCATTAAATAATTCACTGCAATTGATGATAGGTAAATCGAAGCGTATATCAGGTTTGTCAGAACCATATAAAGAAAACGCTTTGTCATAGGCCATTCTTTCAAACGGAGGAAGATCAATGTTGAATACTTTTTTCCACAAGTGATGTAACATGCGCTCAGTTAAATCACAAACATCACCTTCTTTAACAAACGACATTTCAATATCGAGTTGTGTAAATTCAGTTTGTCTGTCTGCACGTAAATCTTCATC
>JABSSP010000174.1 GCA_013213985.1 Candidatus Babelota bacterium
AAACTAAATTCAAGAATCAGGCATTAAGATCATCGACATTATTTGCCCGTACGTAAAAGGTTTTAAAATTGGACTTTTTGGCGTTGCGGGTGTTTGTAAAACAATTTTAGTGCAAGAATTAATTAGAAACATTGCAACAGAACATGGCGGCGTTTCAGTTTTTACCGGCATCGGTGAACGAACACGCGAAGGCAACGAACTCTGGCTTGAAATGAAACGTACAGGCGTTTTAGAAAAAACCGCATTGATTTTTGGACAAATGGGTGAAATGCCTGGCGCACGCTTGCGCGTTGGAATGAGTGGACTCACCATGGCTGAGTATTTTAGAGATGAAGAAAAAAAAGATGTGCTGTTGTTTATCGACAACATTTTTCGTTTTGTGCAAGCAGGTTCAGAAGTTTCGACATTGATTGGTCGTTTGCCGTCAGCAGTTGGGTATCAACCAACTCTTGCAAGTGAACTTGGCGCATTCCAAGAACGCATTACCAACACACTCGACGGTTCAATTACCTCAGTTCAAGCGGTGTACGTTCCAGCCGACGATATCACCGACCCCGCACCAGCAACAACCTTTATGCATTTGGATTCAAGCACCGTACTTTCTCGTAAATTAGTTGAGCTTGGCTTGTATCCCGCAATTGATCCACTGGCTTCAACCTCAAAGGGCCTTGATCCAACAATTGTTGGTGACAGACATTATAATGTTGCACGTAAAATTCAAGAACTCTTACAACGCTATAAAGAACTGCAAGACATTATTGCAATTTTGGGTATGGAAGAACTTTCTGAAGAAGATAAAAAAATTGTCTACCGCGCCAAACGAATTCAAAAATTTTTAACACAGCCATTGTTCACTGCAGAATTTGCAAGCGGACTTCCTGGTCGTTACGTTCCTAAAGATCAAGCCGTAGAAGATTTTGAAAGAATTATTGCAGGCGAATGTGACGATTGGCCCGAACAAGCATTTTACATGGTTGGCACACTCAAAGAAGCACGAGAAAAAGCATATAAATTAGAAAAGAAAAAAGCATAATAGCATGAAATTACAGATCATACATCCTGACAAAACTGAAACCGTCGATGTCGATTGGGTAGAAGTAAATACACCCGCAGGAAACTTTGTGCTTCAAAAAGGTCACGTCCCCACAATTTTAACATTGTCTCGTGGCAGGGAAGTTGTCTATCAACTTGAGTCCGGAGAAAAAAAATCATTCGTTGCAGAACGCGGAGTTATTTCTGTTAATCGTAATTTAGCAACACTTATTATTGGAAAAACAAAATAAATTAGAAAAAGGAGAAATAAAATGAAAACAGTCTCTATACTCATTTTATTGACCGCCCTCTTGTCAACATCATCCATCACAACATAGATACGGGATACACCCTGATATTTCAATTTTTAATACGTACGAACCTCTTGTATTTCTTATATAAAGAGAAGAAGAAGCAATTCGGCAAGAAGCTCGGCGAAAAGCACTCATAAAAAAAAGAGTCGACCTAGCACAACAAAAAAAGTCGGAAGAAAAATATGTTACGCGGTCCCGTAGATTAGCTGTTTTGAAAAAATAAGGTCAAAATGAACCCGCAAAAGAAGTTGCTTGGCCATATCGTTTCAGGATCGCTCACACAGGGCCTGAGTATGCGTATTGCGCCTGATGCTGATTTAGAAAACATAAAAACAGGAAAATTTGTTTCAATTGTTGGTCAGCACCATTCTTTTTTTTCGCTCATTACCGATCTTTCATTACATGTCAGCCATCCTGATATTTTATTATTTCCTCCAACTGAAACCGAAACGCTTTTAACTTCTGCACTAAGACAAAAAGATATGTATGCAATGGCAAATGTAAAGCCAATGATTGCACTCAACAAAAACGCAGAAAAAATGCCGGTAAAAACAATTCCCCAACATTTTTGTGCAGTTTATGAAGCAACCAAGCATGATGTTGCACTTATCTTTGGTGACGAGGCTGATCCGAGTCAAAGATATTTTAGTATCGGTAAACCGCTCGACATGGAAACCAATGTCTGTATTGATTTAGAAAAATTAACTGAGCGCAGCAATGGCATTTTTGGCAAAACCGGAACAGGAAAAACATTTTTAACACGCCTTATTTTAGCTGGTTTAATTAAAAATGAAAAAGCAGTTAATTTAATTTTTGATATGCATAATGAATACGGTTTGCAAGCGCGACAAGAAGACAAAGGTCCTGCATTTGTAAAAGGTTTAAAAACATTATTTTCAGATAAAATTGCAATCTTTTCTTTAGATCCTGATTCAACACGCAGACGTGGTGGCCAACCAGACGTTGAACTCACCCTAGATTATCAGTCAGTACGTATTGAAGATATTATTTCATTGTCTGAAGAACTGCGCTTGCATGCAACAGCATTAGAAGCATCATATTTAATTGCAGCAAAATATAAAAAGGACTGGCTACAAGTTTTACTTTCACAAGGCGATAACTTAAAAGATTTTGCACAATCATTGGGTGCGCATCCTGAATCAATTGCAGCACTGTATCGAAAACTAAAACGTATTGAGCGTTTACCCTTTTTAAAACCGCGGCAAACAGGCGCCACACGTGCACAAGACAATGTTATTGATTTGATGATGGAATACATTGACCGTGGCCTTAGTATTATTATTGAATTTGGTAATTTCACCTCAACATTTTGTTATTTGTTGATTGCTAACATTATTAGTCGGCGCATTCACAGCGAGTATGTTAAAAAAACTGAAAAATTTTTAGGATCACAAAAAGAACAAGATCGTCCAAAACATTTAATGATCACTATTGAAGAAGCACATAAATTTTTAAATCCAAGCGCTGCACGACAAACAATTTTTGGCATTATTGCACGTGAAATGCGCAAATATTATGTTTCACTTTTAATTGTCGATCAACGCCCTTCTGGAATTGATCAAGAAATTATTTCACAAATTGGAACCAAAATTATTGCAAAACTAAATGATGAAAAAGATATTAATGCGGTACTTACCAGCGTTAGTGATGCTGCAAACTTACGCCCTATTTTAGCTTCTTTAAACAGTAAAAAGCAGGCCCTTTTACTTGGCCATGCACTCACAATGCCCGTTGTAATTCAAACCCGTGAATACGATGAACAGTTCTATCAAGCTATGGGAGCACAGGTCACTTCAAAACAAATCAATGAATTTATTGAAGAGATCTTTTAAAAATAAGTAGCAAAAATACAAAATACCTTTAAAATTATTTATAAAAACTACGCACTTAGGAGTCACCCATGAGTAAAGCTCTCGTAACTATTCTTTCATTATTCGCTCTGAGTGTTGGCCTTGTATGGTACAGCGCACGCAATAATGCGCCAAAAGAAATAAATAATAATACTATTGTTGTCGGTGTTAATGCCGAATATCCACCATTTACTTTTATCAGAGAAAATGAAATAGTCGGTTTTGATGTCGATCTTATTAATGAAATTGGCAAACGCTTAAACAAAAACATAGAACTTAAAGACATGCCATTTAATGCACTTATTTCTGAAGTGCAAATTGGCCTCCTTCACGTAATTATTGGCGGCATCGCCCCAACGGCTGAACGGGGAAAGCAAGTTCTCTTTACCAAGCCATACTTGCAAGGAAGGCCTCTCGTTATTATCACTAAGATAGATGGCCCTCCTGTCGAAACGGTAAATGACCTAACGGGTAAAAACATTGCCGTTAATGAAGGCTTTACATCTGATCTTTACATGTCAACTATCGAAGGCCCTGAATTGTTACGCCTTGGTACACTTTCGGATAGCTTTTTAGCACTTCAAAGTGGTGGCGTTGATGCACTTGTTGCAGAGCAAGATACGATTCAACCTTTGTTTGAAACGATTGACCAAAAAGATTTCAAGATAGTTGTAATACCTGACACCGATGATCCTTCTGCAATTGGAATCACAAAAAAATATCCTAAACTTTTACCTAAAATTGAATCTATTCTTGAAGAACTAAAAAACGATGGAACCTTAGATCAACTCAGAAAGAAATGGTGGAAACTGTAATGATTGATTTTAATCTTATTGTTAAATCACTTCCTGCGTTATGGCGCGGAACACTTTTAACACTTAAAATTTCTTTTTTTGGTTGTGCAATTGGTCTTATTTTAGGAACAATATTAGGCATTGCTCAAACAAGTAAACTCCCTATTATAAATTATTTTATCAATTTTTTTATCACCATCATACGCGGTACACCAATGTTGATTCAAATATTTATTGTGCGCTACGTATTTCCACAATTTGGGATTGTCCTTCCTCTTGTATGGGCTGCAATCCTTGCAATTGGCATCAATAGCAGTGCATACGTGAGCCAAATTATACGTTCAGGTATTTTGTCAGTAAGTAAAGGACAAATTGAAGCTGCGCAAACACTTGGTTTGTCGCGCTGGCAAATTATGCGACAAATAGTTTTGCCACAGGCATTTCAGACCGTATTCCCCGTGCTTGGTAATGAATTAATTACTTTAGTAAAAGATTCATCTTTAGCGTCGGCTATAGGTGTTGCAGAACTTACCCAAGAAGCCAGTCATATTCGGAGTGTAACGTACGATGCACTGACTACCTATTTGGCAGTTGCCGTAATTTATTTAATACTCACTTCGTTACTTTCTTTAGTCTTTAACCGCATAGAAAAAAGAATAAGTCGCCATGTTACAAATTAAAAAACTTAACAAATCATTTGATAACAAAAAAGTTGTTGATGATGTTTCTTTTTCAGTCAACCCCGGCGAAGTTGCTATTTTCCTCGGTGCTTCAGGTGTTGGTAAATCAACCTTGCTGCGCATTTTAAATAATTTAGAACATGCAAACTCAGGAACCATTGAACTTGATGGCAAACCGCTTAATATGAGTGTTGCGCACCGACAACAAAAAATTGGCATGGTGTTTCAAAGCTTTAATTTGTTTCCGCACCTGACGGTTGAAGAAAATATCACCCTGGCTTTAGAACAAGTACTTGGTAAAAGCAAAGCAGAAGCACAAAAAATTGCGTATGATTTGTTAAAAAAATACGACTTGCTTGATAAAAAAGATACGTTCCCTGCAGGACTTTCGGGCGGACAAAAACAACGCCTTGCGCTCATGCGAACCCTTGCGGTAAAACCAGCGATAGTTTGTTTAGACGAACCAACGTCAGCGCTTGATCCGATGCTCACAAACTATGTTGCACAAACTATCATGAAACTCGCAAAAGACGGCTATATTGTTTTAGTTGCAACACATGACACTACACTGCTTGATAAACTTGATTGCACAATCAATCTAATGAAAGACGGAACCATTATTGAAACGGCTCCGTCAAAACTATATTTTAAAAATA
>JABSSP010000175.1 GCA_013213985.1 Candidatus Babelota bacterium
CACGACAAAAAACTGATTCGGGTTTAGAGTACGAAATTATTAAAGAAGGCGCAGGAGCAGAACCAAACGTTGGGCAAGAAGTTTCTGTGCATTATACTGGTTGGTTAGACAATAATGACGAGCCAGGGACCAAGTTTGACAGCAGCGTCGATCGTGGAGAACCACTGAAGTTTAGAATCGGTGTTGGATACGTTATTCCAGGTTGGGATGAAGGTGTTATGTTGATGAAAGTCGGCGAAAAACGCCGTTTTTTTATTCCTGCGGACCTAGCGTATGGTACGCGCAGTGTTGGTCTCCTTATTCCACCAAATTCTCGTCTTATTTTTGATGTTGAACTTTTGGACGTTAAATAATTGTTATATAATTTATGAATAAAAAACATGTTATTATTGGTGTTTCCGCTGCTGGTATCAGCATGGCGAACAATCTCAGAAGACTGAATTCAGAGTCTGAGATTATCTGTATTTCTACAGAAAAAGAAATTCCCTATAATAAATGTTTTTTAGCTGACCACTTAAGTGGTTTAAAATCTGAAGATCAGGTGTATACGCTTACACCTGATCTTTGCAAAAAAAAGAATATCACATTACGTCTTGGCGTGTGGGTTGAACGCATTGTTTCCCAGGAAAAAAAGATTATTATAAGCGGTGGTGAATCAATTTCTTATGATACACTTTTTATCGGGACGGGGAGTTCTCCTGTTATTCCTGATATCAAAGGTGTAAAGGCAGTTAAAAAAGGCATTTTTACTTTTCACACTATTGCTGATTCACAAGCATTACTTTCTTTAGCGAAATCAAAAAAAGGACTTCGAGTTGTTATTGTTGGTGCAGGGTTAAGTGGCCTTGAATGCGCTGATTCACTTTCAGAGCAGGGGGCACACGTTTTTGTAGTTGAAATGCACAATCGTGTATTGTTTCGTCAGGTGGACCAACAAGGTTCTGACTTAATTGTAAAACATATGCTCAAACAGGGAATATCTTTTTACCCTGAACAAACAGTGAGTGAAGTTCTTTCAGACCAAAAAAGAACTGTTTCTGGCGTGAAGCTTGCCAGTGGTTTACAGCTTGAAGCTGATTGCGTTGTTTTTGCTCTTGGCTTGCGGCCCAATATAGGCATTGTAAAAGGAACTGATATTGAACTGTGCAATGGTGGCATTCTTACTGACGATTATATGCGTACGACCGTGCCCAATATTTACGCAGGAGGCGACGTTGCATGTGTTAAGGACCAAGTCAGTGGCGAACGTGTTTTGAGCTGCACGTGGCCTGATGCTATGTTTCAGGGTATGATTGCGGCCAACGCCGTTACAGGGAAACCGCGTATTTACCCTGGAGTTACCCTGATAACCAGTTCTTCCTTTTTTGGCCTTACGTTTTGTGCTTCAGGGGCCACTGCTGGCCCTGTGGTATCAGGTTCAAATGGCTATGAAATAGCCAAAAATGCCTCTGAAGATAACTATTGTAAAATTCTAGTCAAAAATGGCCTAGTCAGGGGATTTCTCTCTGTAGGCGCTTCAACCAACCTTGCCAGGCTAAAAAGGGCATTATTGAGTGCTCAGCCTATAGATATAGACCAGCTCCTGGTATAGGTTTCTCGATAGGTCCTCTCAGAGCCATAATACGAGACCCTTTGGACAGCTTGCAACTGTTCTTGTAATCTGTAATTAGTAATATTTATATATGTCATTTTTAAGTGGAAGTGGCATTATTTTGTTCTTATGGAGGTTATTATGAACAAGTTATATACTACTAAATCACGTCGTGGTTTATTCTTATCAATTCTTACTGCATTTGCAGTAGTCGCTCCAACAGTTGTATCAGCTTCAGAGGGTACGCCAGTTCCTGTAGCTCCATCGAAATGGAAACCAGCTGGAGATAACTTATTAATTATCGCATCAAACATCTGGTCTGTTGTACCAGGTGCTGCAGAATTAGTGACACATGACTTTAAGGTGGGTAGTGAGGCTGTTACCAAAATGAAAATTGTACCAGCAGCACTCGTACTGTACGGTTTATGGAAGTTCGCACCTCAGGTGAAAAGACTTGCTAGTGGAATTTGGAATCGCATGTGTGATTGGTGCACGGGAGCACGACGCGTTTATCATCGCAGATTCGGCAGTGAAGAGGTCATTAAACGTAGAGATAACTAGCCCGGTGATCGAAGATAAGCAAAGTTAATTAATTATGAGATGCCATTCACAACAGAATGGTATTTGCAAAATTATATGGAGGTTTTTTATTATGAAAAAGAAACTATTATTTTTAACAGCATTATTGCTACAAGGTCTTGCTGCGCCAGTTTTGGCGAGTGAATCTGCTCCTAGTGTTGCGAGTTCACCAGTGGCAGCTGCCACTGGACAAACTTCACCAGGAATCATAAGTAATTTATGGTCAATTGCTGGCAGTGTTGTAAAATCTGGATGGAATGTCGGGTCATTTGCACTTAACACGGTATTGGGTTGTATCAAAGGATTGTGCACAGGTGTTGAAAAAATTACTGCAAGCAAATGGACTATGATTCCAGCCGGTGTTGCGTCAGTCTATGGTGCTTATTATTGGCATCAGGCTCGCAAATTTAAAGCACCAATAAAAAATGCAAAACGATACCTAAAAGGTACTGGCATGGACGAGCAGGATAACTTAAGAAAATGGCCATCAACTGATAATGGTATTGGTAGACAATACAACTTCATGGCATGGGCTTGGATTGAGGCAATGCCTGATGCTCAGTACATTCAAAATAGAGATAACGTAAACAATATCATAAAAGAGATTATCGACTCTAAGGGCCATTTAAAGTGCCATATGTATCTTTATGATCAAGATGCTGACCAATTACCATTACATGTGCGAATGGTTAATGCGCTGCGTTATGAGCTAGAAACCGTAAGAATACTCAGAGAGGATATTGACAAGCTGGTCCCAGCTGGCTCACTTTATGCACAAGAAGCTGAAGAAGCTACTACTACTCGTGCTAGAGCACTTGAAGTGTCCAAGCTTATGGCTTTTCCTAAAAGGGCTGAGGCTATTAAATACGGACGAGAGCTTCAGAAGCGTTATCAGCGTTTAGATGCATTACTTGTATTCATCGAAAGAAATAGCCGAGCTATAGACGACGAATTCATGAACTATAATCATCTAGAAGACGATCAAGATTTTGCATAATAATCTCTAGCAATTAATTATATTTAATGTATAATTAAAGAACTACTTAAATTTACTTCGAGTAATAGCAGGAGGCGTTGCGCTTTTTGAGCGTGATGTCTCCTGCATTCATTATGTAGGTTTTTTGATTTTGGTGTTAAAAAAAGTATCTTGAAAGAGATACTTTTTTTACTTTTAAGGGGCTTATAACAGATGATTGATTTTTTAGTTTCTAATTTACTCTGGACGCAAGGCTTTTCTGTCCTGATTGCTATCTTGGCTTTAGCAATTATAGGGTGGCTTTTCTTTAGGCCGATTTTGTACCTTTCTCTAGGTTTTTTCTTATTTAGTTTTTACTTTTTTCGTAATCCTGAGCGTTCATGCTCTGGTCCGTTGTGCGCAAGTCAATCTACTTTGGTTTGTCCCGCAGACGGTAAAATTGTTGGCATAGCACGCAATAAAAATAATGGATTTGATGGCTATTCACAGCGTGTTTCTATCTTTTTATCTCCTCTTGATGTGCATGTGCAGTGGACGCCCATGGCAGGTGTGGTTGAACGCATCATCTATAAACCGGGCGAGTTTGCGATGGCCTTTTTGCCTAAAAGCTCTGAATTGAATGAACGCAATGATCTTGTATTGCGCAATGACCAAGACAGAACAATTCTAGTGCGTCAAATTGCAGGCACAATTGCCCGTAGAATTGTTTGCTGGGTTAAGCAGGGTCAAAATATAACCCGAGGAGAAAAATATGGCATGATCCGATTTGGTTCGCGTGTGGATATTCTTTTACCTGATGATGTGCACCTTGAAGTTGGCATTGATCAAAAAGTGTATGGTGGTCAGACTGTCTTGGGTTACTGGAAAAAATAAAATCTAACAACTTTATAAAATCTATTCGTATAATCAAAATGAATAATAATTACTGTATTGACAATTTGATATTAAGATTGTTACGGTGGTGATAGAACAAAACGGTATGAATGTTCTGAAAAATAAAGGGATAGTTATGAAATTTTTAATCAAATATTTTATGTTAACGACTATTTTTGTCGCGCCAAACATACAAAGTTCAGACAACGTACTGCAAAAAGTAACCCACGCTTCTCAATTGGAAATAGAACCTTCGCTTGGCAAAGGTGAAGTAACCTTATGTTTTTCTCCGGGAACTACGTTTGTGTGCCATGGTGAAAAAAAAGTGAGATCAAAAAATCAAGTGACGTTCTTTTCTCCACGAGCAGGTTTTTCAGTTGCGTCTGATTTAGGAATTAAAAATATTGACCGCATGTCTGATCAAGGGTATCGGATTGAAATTGAAAAAGTTACAAAGCCGACCGGTGGCATTAAAGTTTCTGTGACGTATGATCCTCGTGAAGTGATATTTTCTTATGATCCGCCTGCTGAATCGCGCGACTTGTCGAATGTTTCAGTGGTGCTGAATTTTTACAATAAAAAGATAAAAGAAAAAATAGAAAAACGAGCAAGTCCGGTTATTAGCACTGCGTGGTCTGATCAAGGTGGTCTAGAAGAATTTCTCATTGTCTAATTTCTGTACTTTCTTTCGCAAAAGTTCAGGTTCTGGTAAAGTATGGTAATGGACTGACAAGCAGATTCTTTGTTTGTGGTAAGAATCACACAACACATTTTTCAACCGAGAAAGTACGTGGTACAAAACATTTGGGACGATTTTTTAAAAATCGTTAAACAGGAGGCTGGCAGCCGTATAGTCGATACATGGTTTAGGGCAGTTACTCTGCGTCGATGGGACCCAGGTAATAAAACTGTTTATTTACAAGCTCCCAATCGTTTTGTCTGCGAATGGATTCAAGGTAAATATTCTTCGTTGATTAGTGTGAATTTAGAACGGCTTTTCAGTGTTAATGATCTCAAAGTTGTATTTGAAATTACCAATGAAAAACAAAAGGAAGAAACCGTTGAAGTTGTTTCAAAAAGTACAGAGATAATTCCAGCCGTTGCGGTTAAAAAGAAAAATCTTCCTGTTAGATCAGCAAGAACAGGTGATTACATCAACGCTTCGCATACATTTGAAACATTTGTTGTTGGTTCGAGCAATTCATTGGCTTATGCAGCAGCAAAAGCAATCACAGAAAAGCCTGGACGTCTTTATAATCCACTTTTTTTATATGGTGACTCAGGCCTTGGCAAAACACATTTACTCCATGCTATTGGCAATGAAGTGAAAAAAAAATATGAAAAGGTGGGTGTTTTATATCAAACGGCCGATAGGTTTGTGAACGAATTTATTTATGCAATTCGTTTTGATAAAGTACATAAATTCAAAGCAAAATATAAATCAGTTGATATTTTATTGATTGACGATATTCAATTTATTTCAAACAAAGAGCAGACCCAAGAAGCATTTTTTCATATTTTTAATTCTTTGTACGACGCCCATAAACAAATTGTTTTTTCAAGTGATAATATTCCTCAAGATATTTCTGGGTTAGCTGATCGGTTGTGTTCTCGCTTAGCATGCGGCTTAGTTGCAGATGTACGATTACCTGAATTAGAAACAAGGGTCGCAATTATCAAAAAAAAAGCTGAAGCCAACAATGAATTTTTGAGTGATGATGTGGCTCACTTTATTGCTTCCCGGATGGTTCCCAGTGTACGAGAGCTTGAAGGGTCATTAATTCGCGTTATGGCATTTGCATCACTTACAAAACAACCAATTACGCTTGATCTTGCAAAAAAAGTACTTGAGTATACGGCCAGACCACAAAAACAACGAA